>NZ_PIZT01000002.1:0-252832 GCF_002834115.1 Methylomonas sp. Kb3
TATGATCAAGCACATCCGCGCTCGCGCAAGGGTTGAAGGCTGTTGAATAAAAAAGTTCTTGACGCGAGGATGATGGGTGATTAGAATGAGCGGCTCTTCACTGCTCTGGCTTTTAAGTTTTAGCGGTGAAGCGGTCGACTTGGTTCGGCGGGTTTGAGGTTGTTGATTGGCGGGTTTGTTTTTTTGGTTTCGGTTTTTGAAATGGCTTAAAAATAAATTTGACAAACACTGAAAACGCTGTAGAATATGTCGGCTCAACAGGGCGAAATGCTCTGGCTCTTTAACAAACGAAATCGAAATAATTTGTGTGGGTATGTGTAGCGACTATGTGCCGTTAGAAATAGTCGACACAGAAACCACGTCAATTCGCAAGAAAAGATGTTCTGTAGTCGAGCCAAGATTGGTCACTAATCTTATTTAGTGACAAGTTAAAATTAAACTGAAGAGTTTGATCATGGCTCAGATTGAACGCTGGCGGTATGCTTAACACATGCAAGTCGAACGGTAGCAGGCCTTCGGGCGCTGACGAGTGGCGGACGGGTGAGTAATGCATAGGAATCTGCCTATTAGTGGGGGACAACGTGGGGAAACTCACGCTAATACCGCATACGCCCTACGGGGGAAAGCTGGGGACCTTCGGGCCTGGCGCTAATAGATGAGCCTATGTCGGATTAGCTAGTTGGTGGGGTAAAGGCCTACCAAGGCGACGATCCGTAGCTGGTCTGAGAGGATGATCAGCCACACTGGGACTGAGACACGGCCCAGACTCCTACGGGAGGCAGCAGTGGGGAATATTGGACAATGGGCGAAAGCCTGATCCAGCAATACCGCGTGTGTGAAGAAGGCCTGAGGGTTGTAAAGCACTTTCAATAGGAAGGAATACCTATCGGTTAATACCCGGTAGACTGACATTACCTATACAAGAAGCACCGGCTAACTCCGTGCCAGCAGCCGCGGTAATACGGAGGGTGCAAGCGTTAATCGGAATTACTGGGCGTAAAGCGTGCGTAGGCGGTTGTTTAAGTCAGATGTGAAAGCCCTGGGCTTAACCTGGGAACTGCATTTGATACTGGGCAACTAGAGTTTAGTAGAGGGGAGTGGAATTTCAGGTGTAGCGGTGAAATGCGTAGAGATCTGAAGGAACACCAGTGGCGAAGGCGGCTCCCTGGACTAAAACTGACGCTGAGGTACGAAAGCGTGGGTAGCAAACAGGATTAGATACCCTGGTAGTCCACGCCGTAAACGATGTCAACTAACTGTTGGGTTCTTAAAGAACTTAGTAGTGGAGCTAACGTATTAAGTTGACCGCCTGGGGAGTACGGCCGCAAGGCTAAAACTCAAATGAATTGACGGGGGCCCGCACAAGCGGTGGAGCATGTGGTTTAATTCGATGCAACGCGAAGAACCTTACCTACCCTTGACATCCAGAGAATCTGTTAGAGATAGCGGAGTGCCTTCGGGAACTCTGAGACAGGTGCTGCATGGCTGTCGTCAGCTCGTGTTGTGAAATGTTGGGTTAAGTCCCGTAACGAGCGCACCCCTTATCCTTAGTTGCCAGCGGGTCATGCCGGGAACTCTAGGGAGACTGCCGGTGATAAACCGGAGGAAGGTGGGGACGACGTCAAGTCATCATGGCCCTTATGGGTAGGGCTACACACGTGCTACAATGGCCGGTACAGAGGGCTGCGAACTCGCGAGAGTAAGCGAATCCCAAAAAGCCGGTCCCAGTCCGGATCGCAGTCTGCAACTCGACTGCGTGAAGTCGGAATCGCTAGTAATCGCGGATCAGAATGCCGCGGTGAATACGTTCCCGGGCCTTGTACACACCGCCCGTCACACCATGGGAGTGGGTTGCAAAAGAAGTAGGTAGTTTAACCTTCGGGAGGGCGCTTACCACTTTGTGATTCATGACTGGGGTGAAGTCGTAACAAGGTAGCCCTAGGGGAACCTGGGGCTGGATCACCTCCTTACAAAGACGGCACACCGTTACACGTACTCACAACAAATTATTTCGATTGAAAGACGCACCTGGGTCTGTAGCTCAGTTGGTTAGAGCGCACCCCTGATAAGGGTGAGGTCGGAGGTTCAACTCCTCCCAGACCCACCAACGCATAAAAGGCGAAAGCAATAAGGCGAAACACAATCAGACCACACGCCTGGTTAGAATAACTGGCGCTGTGCTTAGTCACGTTTCGGCTTGAGTCTTGGCTTTAGTCTGCTTTAGGGGCCATAGCTCAGCTGGGAGAGCGCCTGCCTTGCACGCAGGAGGTCGGGAGTTCGATCCTCCCTGGCTCCACCATCATGCTGAACGCTGAGGGTCAACCAGTTCGTCAAACGTAAGAAAAATAGTGGATGAACATCAACGCTATAGGGTTTTATCGGCGGCAACAGATAAAGACTTTATAGCATTGGTATTCGTACCGATAGCTCTTTAACAATATGGAAATCTGTAACTATAGTAATGATCAGCAATGATCAACACTAAAACGAGTTGCGGTTTGAATAACGTCAGTCTCGAAAGAGAAAGGCTGAAAGCAAACGGCATGTCGTTCTCAAGCAGAAAAAATCAGCGAAAATGTCAGCTGACAGTATAACCAAAGTACAGACGTATTCGGGTTATATGGTCAAGTGAATAAGCGCATACGGTGAATGCCTAGGCAGTAAGAGGCGATGAAGGACGTTGTAGCATGCGAAAAGCTTTGGGGAGCCTGCAAACCGGCTGTGATCCAGAGATGTCCGAATGGGGAAACCCGGCGCGCATAAGCGCGTCATCTTTGAGTGAATACATAGCTCACTGAAGCGAACCCGGAGAACTGAAACATCTAAGTACCCGGAGGAAAAGAAATCAACCGAGATTCCCTAAGTAGTGGCGAGCGAACGGGGACTAGCCCTTAAGCTAGGATAAGGTTAGTGGAACGGTCTGGAAAGTCCGGCGATACAGGGTGATAGCCCCGTACACGAAAACCTTTTTCTAGTGAAATCGAGTAGGTCGGAGCACGTGAAACTTTGACTGAATATGGGGGGACCATCCTCCAAGGCTAAATACTCCTTACTGACCGATAGTGAACTAGTACCGTGAGGGAAAGGCGAAAAGAACCGCGGAGAGCGGAGTGAAATAGAACCTGAAACCGTATGCGTACAAGCAGTGGGAGCCCCTTCGTGGGGTGACTGCGTACCTTTTGTATAATGGGTCAGCGACTTACATTTTGTGGCAAGCTTAACCGAATAGGGGAGGCGTAGCGAAAGCGAGTCTTAATAGGGCGTTTAGTCGCAAGGTGTAGACCCGAAACCGGGCGATCTATCCATGGCCAGGCTGAAGGTTGGGTAATACTAACTGGAGGGCCGAACCCACGTCTGTTGAAAAAGACGGGGATGAGCTGTGGATCGGAGTGAAAGGCTAATCAAGCTCGGAGATAGCTGGTTCTCCTCGAAAGCTATTTAGGTAGCGCCTCGTGTATCACTGCTGGGGGTAGAGCACTGTTTCGGCTAGGGGGTCATCCCGACTTACCAACCCGATGCAAACTCCGAATACCAGCAAGTGCCAGCACGGGAGACACACGGCGGGTGATAAGGTCCGTCGTGAAAAGGGAAACAGCCCAGACCGTCAGCGAAGGTCCCCAAATCTATGCTCAGTGGGAAACGATGTGGAAAGGCACAGACAGCCAGGAGGTTGGCTTAGAAGCAGCCATCCTTTAAAGAAAGCGTAATAGCTCACTGGTCGAGTCGGTCTGCGCGGAAGATTTACCGGGGCTAAGCATAGTACCGAAGCTACGGATTTACACGTAAGTGTGAGTGGTAGAGGAGCGTTCCGTACGCCTGCGAAGGTCGATTGAGAAGTCGGCTGGAGGTATCGGAAGTGCGAATGCTGACATAAGTAACGATAAAGGGGGTGAAAAACCCCCGCGCCGAAAACCCAAGGTTTCCTGCGCAACGTTAATCGACGCAGGGTTAGTCGGCACCTAAGGCGAGGCTGAAAAGCGTAGTCGATGGAAAACAGGTTAATATTCCTGTACCAGTAGTAACTGCGATGGGGTGACGGAGAAGGCTATATCAGCGGTCGGTTGGAAGTGGCCGTTTAAGCAGGTAGGCATGCATCTTAGGCAAATCCGGGGTGCTCTATGCCGAGACGTGATGACGAGCGGTTCGAAAGAACAGCGAAGTGATAGATGCCCTGCTTCCAGGAAAAACCTCTAAGCTTCAGGTTACTAGTGGCCGTACCCTAAACCGACACAGGTGGGTGGGATGAAAATTCTAAGGCGCTTGAGAGAACCCAGGTGAAGGAACTAGGCAAAATGATACCGTAACTTCGGGAGAAGGTATGCCCTCATTACGTGAAGGTCCTCGCGACTGGAGCGGAAGGGGGTTGCAAAAAATCGGTGGCTGCGACTGTTTAGCAAAAACATAGCACTCTGCAAACACGAAAGTGGACGTATAGGGTGTGACGCCTGCCCGGTGCTGGAAGGTTAATTGATGGGGTTATCTTCGGAGAAGCTCTTGATCGAAGCCCCAGTAAACGGCGGCCGTAACTATACCGGTCCTCAGGTAGCGAAATTCCTTGTCGGGTAAGTTCCGACCTGCACGAATGGCGTAACGATGGCCACACTGTCTCCACCTGGGACTCAGTGAAATTGAAATCGCTGTGAAGATGCAGTGTACCCGCAGCTAGACGGAAAGACCCCGTGCACCTTTACTATAGCTTGACACTGGACTTTGAACCTACTTGTGTAGGATAGGTGGGAGGCTTTGAAGCGGGAACGCCAGTTCTCGTGGAGCCAACCTTGAAATACCACCCTGGTATGTTTGGAGTTCTAACCTCGATCCATTATCTGGATTAGGGACAGTGTCTGGTGGGTAGTTTGACTGGGGCGGTCTCCTCCTAAAGAGTAACGGAGGAGCACGAAGGTACCCTCAGCCTGGTCGGAAATCAGTCTATGAGTGCAAAGGCATAAGGGTGCTTGACTGCGAGACGGACAAGTCGAGCAGGTACGAAAGTAGGTCTTAGTGATCCGGTGGTTCTGTATGGAAGGGCCATCGCTCAACGGATAAAAGGTACGCCGGGGATAACAGGCTGATACCGCCCAAGAGTTCATATCGACGGCGGTGTTTGGCACCTCGATGTCGGCTCATCACATCCTGGGGCTGAAGCAGGTCCCAAGGGTATGGCTGTTCGCCATTTAAAGTGGTACGCGAGCTGGGTTCAGAACGTCGTGAGACAGTTCGGTCCCTATCTGCCGTGGGCGTTTGAGATTTGAGGGAAGCTGCTTCTAGTACGAGAGGACCGAAGTGGACGAACCTCTGGTGTTCCGGTTGTCATGCCAATGGCATTGCCGGGTAGCCACGTTCGGACAGGATAACCGCTGAAAGCATCTAAGCGGGAAGCCCCTCCCAAGATGAGATCTCACTGGGACTTTAAGTCCCCTGAAGGGCCGTCGGAGACTACGACGTTGATAGGCACGGTGTGGAAGTCCAGTAATGGGCGTAGCTAACGTGTACTAATTGCCCGTGAGGCTTGACCATATAACACCCAATGCGTTTGGGTCAGGTCAGATGACAAGCTGATAACCAACTGAGAACGATAAGCTCAATACAGATTTCCATGAAAAACAGGACCGGGAACAACCTAAGTTAAATGCGAACGCATCACCCAAAGGTTTTTCCTAAAAGCAAAAGCTTATAACCTGTTTATGAAGGCTGACTAAAAGCAGCCAAACCAGTTTGCTTGGTGAACATAGCAAGCGTGAACCACCCGATCCCATCCCGAACTCGGAAGTGAAACCGCTTAGCGCCGATGATAGTGTGGCAGGTTGCCATGTGAAAGTAGGTCATCGCCAAGCTCTTAAACCAAAAGCCCCGCTAGCCTAGCGGGGCTTTTTTTTTGACCCCAAATCACCCCTACTGTTGCTCCCTTCTCTTTTGCGGACGGGGTTGTTAGAATCCCCTCTCATCAATGTTTAACGAGAAAACGCATGAGTGCAATAGACAGAATCCAAGCCCAATTAGCCAGCCATCCTGTGGTCTTATACATGAAAGGCACGCCAGATTTTCCCCAGTGTGGATTTTCCAGCCGGGTGGTGCAAGTCTTGCAGGCTTGCAATGCGGATTATGCCCACATCAATATCTTCGAAGACCCTGAAGTGCGTGAAGCCTTAAAAGAATACTCGCACTGGCCTACCTATCCCCAACTGTATATCAACGGCGAATTAATCGGCGGCTGCGACATCGTCATCGATCTGTTTAATAAAGGTGAGCTTAATAATTTGCTGGCAAGCGTTGGCTCCAAGCTTTAGTCGAAAAAGGTATATTAATTAAGCAGCAGCGTGCCTATTCGACCGTGTATTGCGATGGACTTTCTGCCATTCTCGCCAATATGTTTGGGTGCAATGTGTTCTAAGTCGCTAATTGGCTACATTTACGTCGCTTCGTACTCGCTTAATTTTTTCCAGCGGTTGATAATCATACAAAACAACTCGGCAGTTTGTTCGGCGTCGTAAAGCGCTGAATGTGCTTTTTCGTTATCCCAGACAATTCCGGCAGCTTGAGCAATTTTTGCTAAAACTGTTTGGCCGTACATTAGCCCTCCGAGTGTGGCGGTATCGAAACTACTGAATGGATGAAACGGGCTTCGTTTGTAGTTGGTTCGTTCAATAGCGGCGTTCAAAAAATTGATATCGAAAGCTGGGTTGTGTCCAACCAAAATGGCTCGCTTGCATTCGTTACGTTTTACAGCGGCTTTGATAGGGGTAAACAGCTTGTTAAGCGCATCCTTCTCTTCTATAGCCATGCGGAAAGGATGGTATGGATCGATACCGGTAAATTTGAGCGCTGCGTCATCCAGCTCTGAGTTTTTGAAAGGAATGATATTGCAGTGATGTTTTTCGGTGACATGCAGCCATCCATCAGTGTCTGGTTCGACTATTACGGCGGCGATTTCCAATAGTGGATTTTTTTTTGAATTAAAGCCGGCGGTCTCTATATCGACAATAACAGGAAGGTAACCTCTGAAACGGTTGCCTAACGGATTTAGGTTTATTTCCATTGAGTTTGATGGGCAAAAAAAGTCGGTTGTGCGTTATGTTACGTGAGTTTTGGATAGGTATAAACAATATTCAATTGGTGAGGTGAAGTTATGCAAGATCGGAAAAAAGGTTGGGTTATCTTAGGGTTACTGACCGTATTAAACGGTTGTGCCACGACCCGCGGTGTCGATCCTAAAGATCCTTGGGAGGGCTGGAACAGAGGCGTGCAATCATTTAATGACGGCGTGGACGATTATGTCATGAAACCGGTTGCCAAAGGCTACGATTGGGTGATGCCCGATTTTGCGGACCAAGCGGTTACTAATTTTTTCAGCAATGTCGATGACATAGGTGTTTGTACCAACGATGTTTTGCAAGGAAAACTCCTGCAATCGGGTCAGGACGGCGCGCGTTTCTTGGTGAACACCACCATCGGTGTCGCCGGGCTTATCGATGTTGGGACGATGATCGATTTGCCGAAGCATAATGAAGATTTTGATCAAACCTTAGGCTATTGGGGAATACCTACCGGCCCTTACTTGGTCCTGCCGTTTTTCGGACCCAGTTCGCCACGTGGCGTGTTCGGGTTGGTTGGCGATGCCGCGATGAATCCGTTTACTTATGCCGGTATCTACATAAATCCAAATTGGATTGGCGCGGCGGTTTCGATTGGTCCTGGTGCATTGAAAGTCATCGACGCGCGCTCAGATCTGCTGGGTATGGAAAAAGTCGCTACCGAGGCGGCACTGGATCGTTACGAGTTTTTTAAAAATGCCTATCTTTCCAGACGTAATTATCTGGTTCACGATGGCAAGGTTCCAGACGAAGATGTGTTGAAATTCGACGAAATGCAGGGCGGTGGGCGTGGACCGCTCGATCCGAATCCGTATTGATTTAAACTGTTCTACTCTTATGTAAAAGGCCGTAAAGCAAATAGCTTTGCGGCTTTTTTATTGCTTCAATCCAAGCGGACGAGCACGAAATCCGGTTTCGCTTCTATCAGTACTCCCGACATTATCCTATTTTCCAGAATGAGGTCGGGTGCCACATCGCAGGCTACCCTTAGATAGTTCGGTGTGTAGCCGAAATGGCGGACCACGCCATCTTGCTGAGCTTCTTTTTGCCCTTCCCATAAAATGTTGGCCTGTTCGCCGAGGTTTTCGGCAATGAAGTTATGCTTCATTGTGTCGGCTAATTCATGCAATTGCTTGCTGCGCAGTTTCTTTGTGTTCTGATCGACTTGATCCGGCAAACCCGCGGCTTTGGTGCCTTCCCGAGGCGAATAGCTGAAAATGTGAATATGACCAAAACCCAGGCTTTTGATGTAATCAAAACTTTCCTGCCATTCCAGTTCGGTTTCGCCCGGAAAGCCGACGATGATGTCGGTAGTGATATTGAAATGCGGAATCGTCGCTCGGGCCAGTTTAACAATCTGGCCGAATTCCTCCGTTTTACAGCGCCTGGCCATGCGCCGTAGTACGCTGTCACTGCCGCTCTGCAAGGGCAAATGCAGATGTGGCATCAGTCTTGAATTTTTGAACAACTCGAAGAAACCATCCGGCAATTCCCAAGGTTCCAGAGAACCCATGCGCAGGCGTGGAATCTCCGTCTTAGCCAGGATTTCGCTAACCAATTCGACCAAATTACTGTTGATGTCACTGCCGTAACCGCCCAAATGCACACCGGTGATGATGGCTTCGTTGATGCCTTGAGCGTGCAGCGCGTTGATCTCGTCAATGACTGCTTGAATCGGCCGGCTGCTTTCCTCGCCGCGAGCAACGGTAACGATGCAGAAGGTGCAGCGGTAGCGGCAGCCGTCCTGTACCTTGACGAAGGCGCGCTGGCGGCCACGGCTGAACAGCGACACTTCGCCGGGTTCGGTCGACATCGTCGGCATGCTATCCAAATTCAGTTCGGCCAGGGTTTTCTCCACCAGCTGGTTTTTGTCCTGGTTGCCGACTATCAAGTCCACGCCCATCAATTGCGCGGCTTCTTCCTCGTTCAGTGTCGCGTAACAGCCGCTGACCACCAGCTTGGCTTGCGGATTATCACGGTGAATGCGGCGTATCATTTGCTTGGATTTTTTCACGGCGTCCTGAGTCACCGCGCAGGAATTGATGATCACCAATTGCGCGTCGCTCAAGTTACGGGTGATGTCGTGGCCTCTAGCCTGAAAGGCTTGTGCCCAGGTTTCCAGTTCCGCTTCGTTGAGACGGCAGCCGAGGGTTTTTAAATGTATCTGCATGTAAATATAAAACAAAATGTAGGGTGCATAAGCGTAGCGTCATACGCCGACAATCAAAATAATTAACCAAAAAACCAATAAGTCACCAAAATCGCGGTCACGATGCCGCCAAGGTCTGCAACGATGCCGCAGGCGGCAGCATGGCGAATCTGCTTGATGTTCACCGCACCGAAATACACCGCCAACACATAAAAGGTGGTCTCGGTGCTGCCTTGCACCACCGATGCCAGCCGGCCGGCAAAGGAATCGGCACCGTGGGTCTGCATGGTGTCTATCATCATCGCCCGCGCGCCGCTGCCGCTGAACGGTTTCATCAGTGCAGTCGGCAGGCCGTCGATGAAACGGTTGTCGATGCCGGCAGCATTGACCAATAGCCTTACACCGTCGGTAATCAATTCCAACGCGCCGCTGGCCCGGCACACTCCGAAAGCCACCAGCATCGCCACCAGATAAGGAATGATGGTGATCGCGGTCTGGAAACCGTGCTTGGCGCCTTCGACGAACAATTCGTAGGCGTTCAGACCTTTGTAGGCAGCGGCGGCGATGAACGACACCACCAAGCCGAACAAAATCACATGGCTGACCAGAGCCGATTGCTTGAGCATTTCTGCCTGATCCAAGCCCGCGAAATAAGCCAGTATGCCGCCGACCAAGATGGTGATGCCGCCCAGATAAGCCATCACCACCTTGTCCAGCAAATTGATCTTCTGCACGGCGGCGACGGCCAGCAGGCCGGTCAGCGTCGACATATAGGTGGCGATCAATATCGGAATGAACACGTCGGTCGGATTGGCGGCACCCAGTTGAGCCCGGTAAGCGAAGATCGTTACCGGAAACAGCGTCACCGAGGAGGTGTTGATCACTAGAAATAAAATCTGCGCATCGCTGGCCCGCTCGGGATGCGGATTCAAGGTTTGCATTTCCTGCATGGCCTTGATGCCCATCGGCGTCGCGGCATTGTCCAGCCCCAACATATTGGCGGCGATGTTCATCACCATTGCCCCCTGCGCCGGATGACCTTTGGGAATCTCCGGCATCAACCGGCTGAATAGAGGATTCAGTGCCTTGGTCAATAGATCGATGAAACCGCTATGCTCGCCGACTTTCATGATGCCCAGCCACAAGGCCAGCACGCCGCTAAGCCCCAGCGAAATCTCGAACGCGGTCTTGGATAGGCTGAACATCGCATTCATCAACTCGGAAAACACCTGGGTATCGCCCAGCACCAGCAGCTTGAAGGCGGCGGTGGCGAAGGCGGTCAGGAAGAAGAATATCCAGATGAAGTTCAGCAACAACCGGTCCCGTGATTAGCCGATTTTCTTGGCCAAATCTGCCGCGTAGCCGGTGTAGCTGTGCGGCGTGAGTTTCAGCAACTCGGCCTTGGCTTCCGTAGGAATTTCCAGCTTCTCGACGAAGGCACGCATGCCGTCGCCGGTGACGCGATTGCCGCGGGTCAGCTCTTTCAATTTTTCGTAAGGCTTTTCGATACCGTAGCGGCGCATCACGGTTTGGATGGGCTCGGCCAACACTTCCCAGTTTTGGTCCAGGTCTTGATCGAGTAACGCCGGATTGATTTCCAATTTGGAAATACCTTTCAAGGTCGATTGTATGGCGATGCTGGTGTGGGCGATGCCGACGCCGATGTTGCGCAAAACTGTGGAATCGGTCAAATCGCGCTGCCAGCGCGAGACCGGCAGTTTGTCGGCCAGGAAGCCAAAAATCGCATTCGCCAATCCCAGATTGCCTTCGGAGTTTTCGAAGTCGATCGGGTTGACCTTGTGCGGCATGGTCGAGGAGCCGACTTCGCCGGCCACGGTTTTTTGCTTGAAATAACCCAGCGAAATATAGCCCCAGACGTCGCGGTCGAAGTCCAGCAGAATAGTGTTGAAACGGGACAGGGCGTGAAAAAACTCGGCCATGTAATCGTGCGGCTCGATCTGGATAGTGTATGGGTTGAAAGTCAGGCCCAGCGACTCGACAAAGTTTTGCGCAAAAGCAGCCCAATCCACATCCGGATAGGCGACGCTGTGTGCGTTGTAATTGCCGACCGCGCCGTTGATTTTGCCCAGCAGTTCGACGTTCGCCAGTTGTTGGCGCTGGCGTTGCATGCGGGCGACGACATTGGCGAATTCCTTGCCAACCGTGGTCGGTGTCGCCGACTGGCCGTGGGTACGCGACAGCATCGGTTGTTCGGCGCTATTCAGTGCCAATTGCTTGATCGCGTCTATCGTCGCATCGACTTCCGCCAGCATCAGGCCGCGGCCTTCCTTCAGCATCAGCGCATAAGACAGATTATTGATGTCTTCCGAGGTGCAGGCGAAGTGGAAAAACTCATTGATGGCCTGCAGTTCCGCGTTGCCTTCGATCTTTTTCTTCAGGAAATACTCGACTGCCTTGACGTCGTGGTTGGTGGTTTTCTCGATGTCCTTGACCGCTTGGGCGTCGGCTTCGGAAAAATCGCTGACGATGTTATTCAGCACGGTGGTCGCTTCGGCGGATAAGGCTGGCACTTCGGCAATTTTGGCTTCGGCGGCCAGTGCTTGCAGCCAGCGCACTTCTACCTCGACCCGGTAACGGATCAAGCCGTATTCGCTGAAAATGGGGCGCAAGGCGTCGACTTTGCCGGCGTAGCGGCCGTCGATGGGGGAGATGGCGGTGAGTGTCATAAAGCTATTTCCTTAGAAAATATTTGGATAATTATTTAAAAACCGAGACTAACCAGTTGCTGAAATTAGCAGCGGCTTCGATAGTTAATAGGTTTTCGGACAACGCATCCGGCAATCTTATGCCAGGCTCTTTTTGCCAAGCTCGCCATGTATAGATTCTGGCTTTCGACAAATGAATGTCTTTAAATAGCTTGGTCGGTAAGTTATTTATTGAGAAGTTTGCGTGAGCTAATAGCGATTGTTGTTCGGCGCTGGCTGAAATCATTTGCTCGACAAAATTTTCAATCATTCCGTCATTTTGATGATCGGGCATGATCCATAAGCCAATATCAGGTAAGCCGTTTGTGTGCTTGAAAATATCGCCTGTTTTGTAATTAGGCTGATCCGATATTTCGTAGAGGCCGTAATTTTGTTTTTGTAAAAAGTCGTTTATTTTCTTGGTGACCAAATCTCGTCTTGAAGTAACTCCACCATTGTTGTCTAGCTCAAAGTCAGCATCTATTACAATGGCTAACTTATCAATATCACCGCTACGTAAGCGTTTAATTTCTGTTGGTAAATGGTCAATCAGGTTGGTCCAGCCGTTTCGTTGTGAGCCCCTGTCCTTCGGAGTGACGATAGTTATTTCGGGTACTTCGACATCAATAAGTCCCAGTTTCTTGCAGAATGCTTTGAAAAAGGCTCGATCATCATTACCTTCAACTAACAATATCTTTTTAGACATTATCTAATCTCAAGTTCTGATGCAGTTATGGTTTGTAACTCGGCTTCATCGTAAACAGTGGTAATGATCTTTCCATTATCGCTGGTGAGTTTGCTTCTGGATACTTTCAGCAAAATGCCATCGCCAGGGCTTTCAATTGCCGTTTTGGTAAAACTCTCGATACAATCCCAGCTATGGGTCGTTGCAAATACTTGTATATTTAATTCTTTTGCAAGTTGAAAAATGATACGCCAGACTTCTTCTTGAACACTGTAGTGCAAGCCGTTTTCAAACTCGTCAATTAATAAAATGCCATCTTTTGCAGGAAATACAGATAATATCAGCTGTAATATGCGCGACATGCCGTCGCCCATGCTGCTGAGAGGGATTCTATTTTCAACATCTTTGGTTTTAACGATCGCAAAACGGCTGTTGTTTTGATGAGATTCGATGAATGCAAGTTTTTCAATACGATCATCAATCAACTTTAAAGCTTTTATGACAATATTCTCGTATGGGCTTAGTGTTATTTCATCCCAGAGAGTAGATAGTTGTTCTGATGATAAAAAATCTGACGGAACATAACTTAATCCAAATGAATAAAGTTTAGAATTCAGGAGCCAAAATGTAGAAAACTGATTTTTGGTTTCCTCTAATTCCTGAATTGTATTTTTACCTGATTCTAAGGTTATGCGAATTGCCGGATATAATAAAGCTGAATCTTTAACATTTGACAAGTCAGGTTTTACGATAACTCTTCGGCGAGTGGAAAATGGCTGCCCGTCTTCATCAATATCTGATTCATCTTTAAAATAATAAAAGATATACTCAATTTTTAGAAGATTTTTTTCATTGGATGATAAAGATATATTGATATTTTCACTTGAAGGGAACTTTCGATTAGGAAAGAGGTTTTTTAGCCCTAGCCAATTTTTTATACTACCGTCAAGAGATGTGCGATCTAAACTATATGATTCGTCATGTTCATTCAGTATTGCGCTGAGTAGCTCAAGATTTGCGTCCCCAGCATAGATGCGCAGTGCCTCAAGAATAGAGCTCTTGCCACTATTATTTTTTCCTACAATTAAATTCACGCGGCCAAGCTTTGGGATTTCCAAATCCTCTAACATGCGGAAATTTTTAATGCGTAAATTGGTTAGCATTGTTAATCCTTATGTTTGATTATATTTCGACTCAATTATCCCGCCACCCAAACAAACTTCGCCCTTATAAAACACCACCGACTGTCCCGGCGTAATCGCTCGTTGTTGTTCGTCGAAGCGGACTTTGACGCGGCTGCCGCCGTCGGTTGGTTCGACTATGCATTCCTGGTCAGGCTGGCGGTAGCGGGTCTTGGCGGCGCAACGAATGGTTTCAGTCAAAGGCCGGCTGCAGCACCAATCCAGTTGACCTGCTTCCAGGGTGTTATGCAGCATCAGCGGATGTTCATGCCCTTGGCCGACGATCAGCACGTTGTTATCCAGGTCTTTGTCCAACACGAACCAGGGTTCGTCAGGCGCGTCCTTGACGCCGCCAATGCCCAAGCCCTGGCGTTGGCCCAGGGTGTAATACATCAAGCCATGATGCTTGCCGATATATTGCCCTTCCGGAGTGCGCATTTCACCAGGTTGGTGCGGCAAATAGCGTTGCAGAAATTCCTTGAATTTGCGTTCGCCGATGAAGCAAATGCCGGTGCTATCTTTCTTCCGGCTGTTGGCAAAGCCGGCTCTGTCGGCCATTGCGCGGATTTCCGGCTTGTGCAGGTGGCCTATTGGAAACAGGGTACGAGACAAGGCTTTTTGTCCCATCGCATAGAGAAAATAGCTTTGCTCTTTGTTGGGATCCAGGCCTTTTAATAGCTGGAATTCGCCGTCTTGTTCGCGAACGCGGGCATAGTGGCCGGTGGCAATATATTGGGCGCCCAAGTCTTCAATGGCGTAATCCAAAAAAGCTTTGAATTTGACGTGTTTGTTACAAAGTATGTCGGGATTGGGGGTGCGGCCGGCCTTAAACTCTGACAAAAACACTTCAAATACCTCGTCCCAATATTCGGCGGCGAAGTTGACGGTTTTTAGTTTTATGCCAAGTTTGTCGCAAACTTGCTGTGCGTCGGCTAAGTCTTGCATCGCCGTGCAATATTCGGTGCCGTCGTCTTCCTCCCAGTTTTTCATGAACAAGCCCGTGACTTTGTGGCCTTGTTCTTGCAGGGCTAGAGCGGTAACGGAAGAATCGACGCCGCCGGACATGCCGACGATGATGTGTTTGCTCATTCTAAATCGATAAAAGACTGTAAGATGCTAAGCGGAAAGCGGTGACCTTTCAGGTATTCGTCCACAGTGGTCAATACCAAAGGGCTGCGCAATTGCTGGCGTTTTGCGTAAATTTCATTGCGGCTTAACCAGTGAGTGTCGATAATGCCGTCGTCGAGAGCTTGTTCTGGATTGTGGTTGTTGACTGTGCCGGAAAAACAGAAGCGAACAAAGCTGGGCATATGCGGATTTCTGCGCCATAACTGTGTGGCGATTAAAGCCTCCGGTTCAAATTGCCAAGCTGTTTCCTCGCAAACTTCGCGTTTGACGGCACTGATTAAATCTTCACCTTCTTCCAAATGACCAGCGGGCTGATTGAACGCAAGGCCTCGTGCCGTTGTCTCCTCAACCAGCAGAAAGCGACCGTCTTTTTCGATCACGGCGGCGACGGTGACGTGAGGTTTCCAAACCATGATATTGATAGAAAACGGTAAAAGGCGCGCATTTTACTAGAAATGTTTTTTATGTGCCTAAAGATTGAAATTTAATGTTTAAGACGCTATTTTTAAGACCACAATGATTCACAGCACCAAAGATTATGTCAGATTTTGAACCCTTGAAAGATGGTGACGGTAACACCGCGCTGCAAGAAGCCAAACCGCAGCTGAAAAGACCGCCACTGTATAAGGTTATGTTGCTTAATGACGACTTTACGCCGATGGATTTTGTCGTCGAGATATTGACTGATTTTTTTAACATGAGCCAAGAGAAAGCAACGCAGGTGATGTTGCAAGTGCATACACAGGGTGTCGGGGTTTGCGGTACCTATACCAAAGACGTAGCTGAAACCAAAGTACATATTGTTAATGAATATTCCCGTGAGCACCATCACCCGCTGATGTGCACGATGGAAGAGGCGTGAGGGCTAACCATGCTAAGTAAAGAACTTGAAGTGACATTGAATGCTGCTTTTACCGGAGCTCATGCCAAAAGACACGAATTCATCACGGTCGAGCATTTATTGCTAGCCTTGTTGGACAATGTCACGACGATACCGATTTTGATCGCTTGCGGCTGCAATGTTAATGCACTGCGGGCCGAACTAACCCGGTTTATAGATGAAACCATTTCCTTGATTCCGGAAGGCATACAGCGCGAAACGCAACCCACTTTGGGTTTCCAGCGCGTTTTACAGCGCGCCGTATTTCATGTCCAGGCTTCCGACAAAAAAGAAGTCACCGGCGCGAACTTATTTGTCGCCTTGTTCAGTGAGCAGGATTCGCACGCGGTTTATCTGTTGAACAAACAAGACATTACCCGTTTGGATGTGGTCAATTATCTGGCGCACGGGGTTTCCAAAATCGAGCAGTTCAGAAAAGAAAATAACGAAGAGCCGGAATCCGAGCGCGGCAGCAATGAAGCTTTGTCCAGCCCATTGGAAAAATACGCAACCAACTTGAACGAAGAAGCCCTGAAAGGCAACATCGATCCTTTAATCGGCCGCGAGCTGGAAGTGGAAAGAACCATTCAGGTGCTTTGCCGCCGCCGCAAAAATAATCCGCTATTGGTAGGGGAGGCTGGTGTCGGTAAAACCGCTATAGCCGAAGGTTTGGCGAAACGAATTGTTGAAGAACAAGTGCCGGATATTTTGTTGAATAGTGTGATTTATTCGCTAGATATGGGCGCACTGGTGGCCGGTACCAAGTATCGCGGTGACTTTGAAAAACGACTCAAGGCTTTAATTAGCCAACTAAAAAAAGAACCGGACTCGATTTTATTTATTGACGAAATTCATACCATTATTGGTGCGGGTTCCGCTTCCGGTGGGGTGATGGATGCCTCTAACTTGATCAAACCGGTGTTGGCATCCGGACAATTGCGTTGTATTGGGTCCACTACTTATCAAGAATATCGGGGTATTTTCGAAAAAGACCACGCTCTGGCGCGGCGCTTCCAGAAAATCGATGTGATAGAGCCATCAATAGAAGATACTGTATTAATCTTGAAGGGCTTGAAGTCGCGCTTTGAAGAGCATCATGGCCTGAAATACACCCAAGAAGCATTGCGACTGGCGGTGGAATTATCAGCGCGTTATATCACAGACAGACATTTGCCCGACAAAGCCATTGATGTGATCGACGAAGCCGGGGCCAGGCAGCGGTTGTTTGCCGGTATTGATCGCAAGGATCTGATCGATACTGCCGAGATAGAAGAAATCGTCGCCAAAATTGCCAGGGTTCCGGCACAATCGGTATCGTCAAACGACATTGATAAATTGTCGAGCTTGGAAAAAAACCTGAAGATGCTGGTGTTTGGCCAAGACGAAGCCATTTCAGAGCTGGCGTCGGCAATTAAGCTATCGCGAGCGGGTTTGCGCGATACCACTAAAACGATCGGTTCGTTCCTGTTTGCCGGTCCTACTGGTGTCGGTAAAACCGAAGTGACTCGGCAGCTAGCCAAAGTATTGGGCATAGAGTTGATTCGCTTCGATATGTCTGAGTACATGGAGCGGCATACTGTATCACGCTTGATCGGCGCGCCTCCGGGGTATGTCGGGTTCGATCAGGGCGGATTGCTGACCGAAGCGGTGACCAAACATCCCCATGCCGTGTTGTTGCTGGATGAGCTGGAAAAAGCGCACCCGGATGTGTTCAACCTGTTACTACAGGTGATGGATCACGGCACATTGACCGACAACAACGGTCGCAAAGCGGATTTTAGAAATATCATTTTGATCATGACGACCAATGCCGGCGCGGAAGAAAGCAGCCGGGCATCTATCGGCTTTACCCAGCAAAATCATGCTTCCGATAGTATGAAAGTGATCGAGCGAGGGTTTTCGCCGGAATTTAGAAATCGTCTGGACGCAATTGTGCAATTCAAACCGCTGGATTTGGCGGTGGTGGGCAGTGTGGTCGATAAGTTTATTTTCGAGCTGGAAGCCATATTGGCGGACAAAAATGTCACATTGACTTTAGAACCTGCGGCGAGAGCGTGGCTGGCCGAACATGGTTGCGATCCAAAAATGGGTGCGCGGCCAATGGCGCGATTGATTCAGGAAAAGATCAAAAAACCGCTGGCAGAAGATTTATTGTTCGGTCGTTTAGCGAATGGCGGTCACGTGCGAGTGCATGTCGAGAACGATGCGTTGGCTTTTGCGATCGAGAGCAAACAACTAATCGTTTCGGAATTGAATCAAGTAGTATAAAGCGAGGGAAGCAATCGCTTTCCCGAAAGACGGGTTAGCGATTGCGGAAAGTAATGCGGCCTTTGGTCAAGTCGTAAGGTGTCATTTCTACGCGGACTTTATCGCCAGTCAGGATGCGGATGTAGTGTTTGCGCATTTTGCCGGAGATGTGGGCGGTAACGATGTGACCATTTTCCAATTCGACGCGAAACATAGTGTTGGGCAGGGTATCGATAACCTTGCCATCCATTTCAATCTGATCTTCTTTTGCCATAGTCAAAGCTCTAAATTTAAAACGCCTATGTTAGCATGAATCCTCTGCTGAGCCGCTAAAAAAGTCTCCCGGATAGTTGAATTAGTGCTGATACAGGGCGCGTCAGACTTTCCTTCTCACTTCAATAATATTTGGCAAATGGCTGATACGTGCCAGCACCAAACTAAGTTGCTCGGTATTTTCGATTTGAATTGTCATATTCAGAATCGCGGACAAATCGTCGTGGGTCTTCAATGAGGCGTTGCTGATATGTACTTTCCCGGCGGCTAATACCTGAGAAACGTCGTTCAACAAATTTTGCGCGTTAAAGGCATGAATCAAAATCGGTACGCTGTGATGTACAGTTTGTTGACCGCTCCAATCGGCTTTCAACAATTGCAATTGCTGCTCGGGCGACAGATGCCGAATATTCTCGCAGTCGCGGCGATGAATAGTGATACCGCGTTTATGCGAGATAAAGCCGATAATTTCGTCACCCTTTACCGGCGAGCAGCAATGGGCCAGCGTGGTCACTACATTATCAATGTCATCGATAGTAATCGCTGATTGCGTAGAGGATTTGCTGGGCACCAATTTGATCGGTGTTGGTTCCAATTCCGGAATTTTCAACGCGCCGGCCAATTGCCGGTTGTTGATGTCGCCGTGGCCTAGCGCTTCATAAAAATGTTCTGTATCCGCGAATTTAAAATGCCTTAACAATTCGTTGATATCGACGGTTTTCAAGCCTAGCCGCTTGCTTTCCTTATCCAGCAGCAATTTGCCGGCCGCAATATTTTCGGCTTGCTGTTGTTGTTTGAACCAGCTTTTTACCTTGCTGATGGCTCGCGGGGTTTTTAGGTAACCGAGGTTGGGATTCAGCCAATTGTGATTGGGTTGACCGTTTTTAACGGTGATGATTTCCACCTGCTCCCCAGAGCACAGCTTGTAAGTCAAGGGCTTGATCTGGCCGTTAACTTTTGCGCCGCGGCAACTGTGACCCACCTCGGTATGGATCGCATAAGCAAAATCCAGTGGCGTAGCGCCCTTGACCAGGTCGATCAATTTGCCGGCAGGCGTCAGCACGAATACCCGGTCGGAGAACAGCTCGGTATGAAAGTTTTCCAGCAAGCCGTCAGTGTTATCTTTGTCTTCCAGCAGTTGTCGGAGCGAGGCGATGTTCTTCTCGGTGGCGGCGGTGACCTTGCTGCCCTCTTTATAACGCCAGTGCGCTGCCACACCCAGCTCTGCAAAGTCGTGCATGGCTTTGGTACGGATTTGAATTTCGATACGGTTGCCGTCTTCATCCAAAACTACGGTATGCAGGGACTGATAGCCGTTTTCCTTAGGGTTGGCGATGTAATCGTCGAATTCCCGCGGAATATGCTGCCAATGGCTGTGCGCCAAGCCTAGCACCATGTAGCAGGCCGACAAACTGTCCACCACCACGCGCACTGCCAATAAGTCGTACAGTTCGTTTATCGCCAGTTGCTTGCGGCGCATCTTGTTCCAGATGCTATAGATATGCTTGGGCCTACCGTAGACCTTGGCCTGTATGCCTTCCTGGTTTAAACGGTCTTGAAGTGCCGCTAAAAACCGCTCAATAAAGGCTTGGCGTTGTTCCCGATTGACAGCCAATGAGTCGGTGACAAAGCGGTAATGCTCAGGATCGGCATAACGAAACGCCAGGTCTTCCAATTCCCATTTGAATTGATTAATACCCAGGCGATTGGCGAGTGGCGCATAAATATCCAGGGTTTCCCTGGCAATGAAGCGGCGGATATTGTCTTGCTCGTGTTGGAGTCCGCGCAGCCGCTGAATACGAAAAGCCAATTTAATCAGCACCGCCCGCACGTCATGGGTCATTGCCAGCAGCATGCGTCGCAATATCTCGGCTTGATTGGGCTGGTTTGCCATGTCGGTACTGTAAATGCTGACATTATTCAACCAACTCACGTCTTTAACCAAGTCGGCGACTACCGGTCCGAATTGCTCGCGTATTGTCGAGTCGCTGAGTTTCCCGGCAACACGTGAATCGCTGAGCAGCGCCGCCAGAATAGTTTCCAGATCGATATGCACACTCATTAAAATTGAGGCGACATCGACGCCTTTGGGGCGGAGAGTGTCCTTGCAGTTTGCCGAAAGTTGCTCGACCAGCTTCAGCGCGTGGCTTATCTGTAAGCTATCGGCGTCTGAAAACCCGGGAAACAGTTTGCTGACGGAAGAATTATTTTGAGTCATACCAATATTGTAAGACTAGCGAGGTGGGGCGGAAAATAGGGAATTTCCTGAAACTTGGGGTTCGAATCCAGGCGTCAGATTAAACGGCTAGCGACGCGCTTTACCCGTCCGCGTTCCCCGAGTGTCTATACGGGCAAAGCTATTGGGCAAAATTCAGGACACTCTCAAGCAGCCTACTCAGGCAGTAAGAAAACCACTCAAGTATGGCCGGATTTATTAAACCGGCCCTCAATAAAGTCGCTCACGCTTATGCTAAGGCCGAGTTTTCAAGATGGATTCCCGCTTACGCGGGAATGACGGAGCAGGGAAATTTAAGTGTCCGGTTAACAGGCAGGAAATTCTAAGATTCTTAGCATTAAGTGCCTGGGGAGACAGCTATTAATAAGCATCTTTATCCGTGATTTTGCCCTTGTCGTTGACCGCCACCTTCCATTTGCTGCCACCCACCTCAATAAACAATTCGTATTCTTCGCCCACGCCGTTCGGATTAATCACCAATTCCGCCTTATGCAGCTTATAGCCGGGGAAGTTATCGGCCAGCACTTTGGTCACGTCAGGTGATATTTCTAGACCGTTGTCCAGCAGGATTTCGTTCGCAAACAACGCGCCGTCGGTTCTAAATAACTCATGCTTCAATTCGTCTTCCGTATCCTTAAAGCTGACTTCCAGTAGCTGTTGACCAAAGTGGGTTTCCTGAGTCGCTTTCAGGTCCTGCGCTTGCGGGTGTCGTTTCAAAATATTGGCCCTGACTTTATCCGGGATTGCCACGCTAGCGGAATCTTGGGCTTGAGCGGTTGATAAGCTGCTGTAAAAGGTGGTAGCGGCAAGTAAGGAAAGTAATAAAGTACGCATATGTTCTCCTGCTGTGTTGGATCCCCCAATGACTTAAAGCGCTGGGGATGGTTTCATCGTTGTTTTTGCGGTATTAGCAAAAGGTGGACGTTGGAAAAATTCATTCAAAACCAGAACGTGCTCTTCTGAGAGCTTGAAGCACTCTTAGCGCTTAACTATGGTCGATTATGCGATAAAAATAAAAATCGCCGGTAGGATTTTTCCGCGAACTTGGCATAGATCAATATTTGCATATCGATTATTCTAAAAGCAGTTTGATGCCATTGAGCCGCTGGGGAGCCGATTTGGCTTGCCGGAAGCTTCCGCAGCACCAGTCTAGCGCCATGGATCGTGCCCACTTTGCCTTTTTCTAAATTGCCTATGCCGAAGCAATATCGCCGTTTTCGAGATATTTCCACCAGTGAGAAGATTTTATATACCGTGTTTCTGTTGACCATCGGTTTGGGTTATCTGATGGCCCTCGTGAATTTGTATTACACCCATCAGGGCCGCGATGGTAAGCGCGGTTTGTCGATAGACGACATTGTCATCATGTACCACGGTTCGACCACTCAGTCCAGGCTTGGCGCGGCAGTCAACGGCATCATGGAGCCGAATCTGAAATACAAAAGCGATAAGGAAGTGATCTTGAAATGGATTCAGGATGGCGCGGAGCAACCGGCTTACGAGCAACAGATCGCGCCGATTTTGAACCGCGATTGCATCCACTGTCATAACCCGGCCGCCAACCCGAGCCTGCCCAATCTGACGCATTACGAAGGTGTCGCGGAAGTGGCGCATAAAGGCGGGGCGTCGACGCCGGCGCTGGTCAGGGTGTCGCATATTCATTTATTCGGCATTGCCTTCATCCTGTTTTTCATTGGCAAAATTTTTCTGCTCTGCGATATGAATATCTACGTCAAGCGGGTGGCGCTGGTGATTCCGTTTTTTGCAATGCTATTGGACGTAGTGTCCTGGTTTGTCACCAAGCATATTTCCGAATTTGCCTATGTGGTAGTGCTTAGCGGTGCGTTGATGGGCTTATCGATGGGCGTACAAATACTAATGAGTGTTTATCAAATGTGGTTTTACCAAAAGGACTGATGTTTTGACTGTTTCTCCCGTTTCATCCATGACGACCAACCCGCGCTGTTGTCCGGCCATGTTAATCAGCGCCCCGGCTTCCGGGCAAGGCAAAACCACCGTCACCGCCGCGCTGGCTTACTATCATAGACAGCAAGGCCGTCGGGTTCGGGTATTCAAGACCGGCCCGGATTTCATCGATCCGCAGATTTTGGCTTACGCCAGCGGGCAGCCGGTTTATCAACTGGATTTATGGATGATGGGCGAGGCCCATTGCCGTGACTTGTTGTACCGCGCCGCCGGCGAAGCCGATTTGATTTTGATCGAAGGCGTGATGGGCTTGTTCGACGGCGACAGCAGCAGCGCTGATTTAGCCCAGGCGTTGGCGGTACCGGTCGCGGCGGTGAGTGATGCGCAGGGCATGGCGCAAACCTTTGCAGCCGTGGCCTACGGCTTGGCCAATTATCGACCGGGTTTGGCATTTGCCGGTGTGATAGCCAACAAGATCGGCAGCGCCGGGCATGCAAAATTGTTGCAAGAAGCCTTGCCGGCGCAAACGCCACTGATTGCTGCAGTGGCCAGAGATGACGCCGTCGGTCTGCCATCGCGGCATTTGGGCTTGTGGCAGGCTGATGAAATTGGCGATCTGGACACGCGGCTCGCTAGGGCCGCCGAATTGCTGAACAGTTATACACCTTGCCAGTTGCCGGCCCCCGTGTCGTTTGTCGGAGTGTCGATCGATCCCCCGCCCCATTTGTTAGCGGGAAAGCGCATTGCCGTGGCCCGTGATGCGGCGTTTTCATTTATCTACCAAGCCAACCTGGATTGCCTGCAAGCGATGGGCGCCGAACTGGTGTTTTTCTCACCGTTGAAGGACTGTGCTTTACCGGAGGCTGACAGCGTCTACTTGCCGGGCGGCTATCCGGAGTTGCATCTGCAAGCCCTGGCCGACAATACGGCGATGAAGCAGGCATTAATCAGGCATCATCAAGCCGACAAAGCAATCTACGCCGAGTGCGGCGGCTTCCTATACTTGCTGCAGACCTTGGCCGATATAGATGGCAATCAGGCGGCGATGGCGGGTTTGTTGCCAGGTCGTGCGCGGATGCAAACCCGCTTGGCCAATTTGGGCATGCATAGTCTCCAACTGGAGCGCGGTGAGATTCGCGGTCACAGTTTTCATTTCTCCACGCTGGAAACCACGTTAGAACCGGTTGCTTCGTCCGTCGCGCAACGCAGCTTTGGCCACGGCGAAGGATTTTTTCGCAGTGGCTCGCTTCAAGCCTCGTATCTGCATTTATATTTTCCTTTCAATCCGCGGCTTGCCGCCGGCTTTTTCTGAACTTTGAATGGATATAAAAACTGTTTCACAGCCAGGGTCTATGGGATAATGCGCGGCTTTCACCGGCCAGACAACAGCAGGTACTCAAATGGACGAAAACAAGAAAAAGGCGCTGGGCGCCGCGTTGATGCAGATCGAAAAACAATTCGGCAAGGGCTCCGTGATGCGGATGGGCGATGTCGCCGCCAGCCGCGACATTGAAGTCGTATCAACCGGCTCGCTGTCTTTGGATATTGCGCTGGGTGTCGGCGGTTTGCCGCGCGGCCGGATTATCGAAATCTACGGCCCGGAGTCGTCCGGTAAAACCACCTTGACGCTGCAAACCATCGCCCAGATGCAAAAGTTGGGCGGCACGGCGGCATTCGTCGACGCCGAACACGCGCTGGATCCAATCTATGCGCAAAAAATCGGCGTCAATATCGACGATTTGTTGGTTTCGCAACCGGATACCGGCGAACAAGCCCTGGAAATCACCGATATGCTAGTGCGCTCCGGCGCGGTCGACATCGTGGTGGTCGACTCGGTGGCCGCTTTAACACCCAAGGCCGAAATCGAAGGCGACATGGGCGACTCGCACATGGGCTTGCAAGCGCGCTTGATGTCGCAAGCCTTGCGCAAACTGACCGCCAACATCAAACGTTCCAACACATTGGTGATTTTCATCAACCAGTTGCGGATGAAAATTGGGGTGATGTTCGGCAACCCGGAAACCACTACCGGCGGTAATGCGCTGAAGTTTTATGCCTCGGTGCGTCTGGATATTCGCCGCATCGGCGCGATCAAGAAAGGCGACGAGGTGATCGGCAACGAGACTCGCGTCAAAGTGGTTAAAAACAAAGTGGCGCCGCCGTTCAAGCAAGCCGATTTCGAAATCCTCTATGGCGAAGGCGTGTCATTCTTCGGTGAACTGGTCGACTTGGGCGTGGAATTCGGTTTCGTGCAAAAGTCCGGTTCCTGGTATGCCTACAACAACGAGAAAATCGGCCAAGGCAAGGACAACGCCAAGCAGTTTTTACGCGATAACCCGGATAAGGCCGCCGAATTGGAAAAGGCTATCCGCGAGAAGGCCTTTGCCAAATTAGCCAGCGCGCCGGCTGCAGTCAGTGAAGACGACGACGCCGAGTTTGTCGACGGCGATTGAACGCCGGCAGCAGATCGAAGCGGTCTGTCTGAGACTATTGGCCCGGCGCGAACATAGCCGCCGGGAATTGCTGGATAAATTGGCACTACGCGGCTTTAACCGCGACGACGTTGAACCGGTTATCGATCAGATAGCCGAGCAGAACTGGCAAAACGACGCACGCTATACCGAAGCCTATGTTCGCCAACGTATCCGAAGCGGTTACGGTCCGATGCGAATTCGTTATGAACTGCAGCAGCGCGGTATCAACGACGCCAATCTCGATGCGCAGGCCGAGGAGCAGGGCGGCTGGCAAAATCTGCTGCTGGACGTGTATTTGGGTAAATACGACGGCGAAAAATCGCTGACCCAAAACGAATGGCTGAAGCGCAGCCGCTTTTTACAGCAACGCGGCTTCAGTGGCGAAATGATCAAGCGCTTGTTTGCGGAATTGAAAATCAAACTATGTAGGTCGGAATAAGCGGTACCGTTTTCGACAAACTTTTAAGGCCAATTAGATGAAGTTCAGTAGAGTTGCAACCGGATATACAAGATCTAAAGCACGGCGAGACAACCTTCAAGTAGTTGAAATTGATGGTCCGAACATTAGTTGGGATTCCGGCAAGAAAGTTATAGTTCTGAGTAAGCAAGCGGTCCCTGATTTTGCACCAAGCTCAACGTCAACTTATAACTGCGACATTGAAATTTCCTTATCGGAAATTGCTGAAATGATAAAAGTGGTTGGGGATTCCTTAGTAAAAGTAACTCCCAACCCACCAAAGATTTCATTCCCTAAATTGAAGTCTGAGCTCGTAGCTCCGAATAGCGAAGCGTATTCGGAGAAATAGTTGAAATAAGGTTCAAGCAAATCGAAGCTAAGAGCTATTTATGCATCCTCTGATTCAGCAAAATAAATCCGCAATCGTCGACTTATGCAGGCGCTATCGGGTTAAGCGTCTGGAGGTCTTTGGCTCGGCCGCGCGGGCTACCGACTTCGATTTGGAACACAGCGATGCGGACTTTTTGGTCGAATTTGCCGAGGACGGTCAGTCGTCTTCGTTGCAGGTATTTTTTGCCCTACGGCAAGAACTGGAGAGCCTAATTGGGCGGCATGTGGATTTAGCGGAGACTGCAGCGTTGCAAAACCCTTATTTGCTAGCCAGCATAGAACAAAGTCGCGAATTGGTCTATGCAGCGTGATCCTCGGGTCTTTCTGTGGGACGCTCATTCCGCTGCTGAAGCGATACTGGAATTTGTTGCCGGTAAAACTGTTGCGGATTACAGATCAGACCGTTTATTACGCTCTGCTGTGGAGCGCCAATTTGAGATTATTGGCGAAGCTTTAAATCAGTTATGCAAAATAGAACCGGCTTGGGCCGAACGCATTCCGGATTTGCCGCAAATTGTGGCTTTTCGCAATCTATTGATTCACGGATATGCGTCGGTTAACGATTTAACGGTTTGGAATACCATCGAATCATCTTTGCCAGCATTGCACGAAACGCTGGCGAATTTGTTAAACGATTGAAAGTCCTATAGATGAGCTCTTATCATCAGCATATGCAACGTAAATTTACTTTCTGAAGTATCAAATCAACCGAAGTAACCACCATGAAAAAAATGACTAGCGCCGAATTGCGGGCCGCCTTTTTGGAATTCTTTCGCCAACACGGCCACG
This sequence comes from Methylomonas sp. Kb3, assembly GCF_002834115.1. NCBI lineage: Bacteria > Pseudomonadati > Pseudomonadota > Gammaproteobacteria > Methylococcales > Methylococcaceae > Methylomonas > Methylomonas sp. Kb3. The sequence continues at coordinate 26,612 of NZ_PIZT01000002.1, forward strand.
CCGTGCGTCCCTCCAGTTCGCTGGTACCGGGTAACGATCCGACCTTGTTGTTTACCAACGCAGGGATGGTGCAATTCAAAGACGTATTCCTGGGGCGGGAAAAGCTGGATTTTACCCGTGCCGCTACCAGCCAACGCTGTGTGCGGGCTGGCGGCAAACACAACGATTTGGAAAACGTCGGTTATACCGCGCGTCATCATACTTTTTTCGAAATGCTCGGTAACTTCAGCTTCGGTGACTATTTCAAGCGGGATGCGATTCATTTTGCTTGGGATTTTCTGACCAAGGAGTTGGGCATTCCTAAGGAAAGACTTTGGGTTACAGTATTTGATGAAGATTCCGAAGCCGAAGCGATCTGGCTGGAAGATGTAAAACACGACCCGAAACGCTTCTCGCGGATCGGTGCCAAGGACAATTTTTGGTCGATGGGCGATGTCGGCCCCTGCGGTCCTTGCACGGAGATTTTCTACGATCACGGCGAGCATGTAGCCGGCGGCCCTCCGGGCAGTCCGGACGAAGACGGTGATCGCTACATCGAAATTTGGAACTTGGTCTTCATGCAATACGACCGGGACAAGGATGGCAATCTGACGCCGCTACCCGCGCCTTCAGTAGATACGGGTATGGGCCTGGAGCGGATCTCGGCGGTGATGCAGGGCGTGCACAGCAACTACGAAATCGACCTGTTCCAAAACCTGTTAAAAGTCGCCGCTCAATTGGCCGGCACCACGGATTTGGCGAATAGTTCGTTGCGGGTAATCGCCGATCATATTCGTTCTTGCGCGTTCTTGGTGGCCGATGGTGTATTGCCTTCCAACGAAGGCCGCGGCTACGTGTTGCGCCGCATCGTCCGTAGGGCTATCCGTCACGGTTACCGCTTGGGCATTCAAGACACCTTCTTCTACAAATTGGTCGCGCCGCTAGTGGCGGAAATGGGGGAGGCTTATCCAGAACTGGCGAATGCCCAGGAACAAGTAGAGCGGGTGCTGAAAAAAGAAGAAGAGCGTTTCGCGGAAACCCTGGAACAGGGCATGAAGATACTGGAAGCCTGCGTCGCCAAAATGGACGGCCATGTCATCCCCGGCGATGTCGTGTTCTTGTTGTACGACACTTACGGCTTCCCGGTGGATTTGACCGCCGACTTTGCCCGCGAACATAAGCTCAGCGTCGATCACGCCGGTTTCGAAGTGGAAATGGCTGCGCAGCGTGATCGGGCTCGGGCCGGCGGCAGCTTCGCGGCCGATTACGATCAGGACATCAAACACGACAGCAGCACCGAATTTACCGGTTATTTTCATCTGGACGGCTCGGTACAAATTCTGGGCTTGTTCAAGCAAGGCCAGCCGGTCGAGGCTTTGGAAGCCGGCGACGAAGGTGTGGTGATTCTGGATCAAACCCCGTTCTATGCGGAATCCGGCGGCCAAGTGGGCGACACTGGGCGCATCGAATGTGGTGACGCGGTATTCGAAGTACACGACACCCAGAAACAGGGCGGTAAATTGTTCCTGCATAAAGGCAAGGTTTTGCGCGGCACGCTCAGCGAAGGCCAAGCTTGCGAAGTCAGCGTCGATGCCGAAATCCGCAAAGCGACCGAACGCAATCATTCGGCGACGCATTTATTGCACGCCGCTCTGCGGGCGACCTTGGGCGAGCATGTTCAGCAAAAAGGTTCGCAGGTCAATTCCGAACGCTTGCGTTTCGACTTTTCGCATTTCGAACCGATGACGCCAGCGGAAGTTGCCACCGTCGAACGCTTGGTCAACGAACAGATTCGTTTAAACAACGCGGTTGCCGCCGAAATCATGGCCAAGGACGATGCGGTGAAAGCCGGCGCGATGGCCTTGTTCGGCGAGAAATACGGCGATGAAGTACGCGTATTGACGATGGGTGAATTTTCTACCGAGCTTTGCGGGGGCACCCACGTGCAACGTACCGGCGACATCGGCTTGTTCAAAATCATCGGCGAAACCGGCGTCGCTGCCGGCGTCAGGCGTCTGGAAGCCGTGACGGGGCAAGGCGCATTGGATTGGATAGATCAGCGCGAAAAAGCCTTGCTCAGCATCGCCGGCTTGCTGAAAGCCGCACCGGACAAAGCGGCCGACAAAGTCCATCAGTTGATGGAAAAAAACCGCGGCCTGGAAAAAGAACTGGAAAAACTCAAAGCCAAACTGGCTAGCTCGGCCGGTGACGAGATGACCAGCCAAGCCGTCGACGTGAATGGCGTGAAAGTGCTGGCCGTGAAACTCGACGATGTCGATCCGAAAGCCTTGCGCGACTTGGCCGATCAATTGAAAAACAAGTTGGGTAGCGCGGCCTTGGTATTGGCGGCGGTCAGTGGCGACAAGGTGAGCCTGATTGCCAGTGTGTCCAAGGATGCGATGGACAAGGTCAAAGCCGGCGAATTGGTGAATTTTGTCGCTACTCAAGTCGGTGGTAAAGGCGGTGGTCGGCCGGACATGGCGCAGGCTGGCGGCAACGATCCTGCCGGATTGCCGGCGGCGTTGGTGGCGGTGCCGGAGGGGGTGAGGGAGCGGTTGGGTTAGATTAATCGCTACGGCGGGTGGTTTAAGCTTTTTGTTCGGAGATGGCGATGAAAACGGTTGAATATACTTCCTGGAAAGATGGCGATTTTTATTTGGGTTTTTTGAATGAATATCCCGATTATTTGACGCAAGGCGAAACCAAGCAGGAATTACAGGAAAATTTGTTGGATTTGTTTAAGGATTTTGAAACGCAGGAAATTCCTTTCGTTCGTAAAGTGGAGACTTTGCAGGTCGCCTGATGAAAAGACGGGATTTGCTAAAAATTCTTGAAGAAATGGGTTGTCGTTTATCTAGGCACGGTGGCAACCACGATTGGTATACCAACGAAGAAACGCGGCAATCTCAGGCCGTGCCGAGGCATAACGAAATTAACGATTATCTGGCCAAAACGATTATCAAGAAATTGAGTGGTAAATAGGCTGTTGGTTTGGTTGTGTCGCTATCGCGACGGATTATTTTAACCTCGGTTCTCGGACCGACAACCGAGATACTTTCGCTACGAAAACCATCCCTGGTTTTCGCCCTGCGGGCCAGCCTATCGGCTGTTCAAATTCGTTCCAGACGAATTTGTGCTTGTCCAAAGAAAAGTATCCAAAAGAAAAGACACCCGGACGCCGCTTGTTTCCTGCGCTCCTCGCTTTTGCCGGGGGTTGCCGAAAGGGGCTTCCTGCCCCTTCGTCAACGCGATGCATCCCTGCATCGCCCCTACGGGCTATTCCGTTCAAAAGCTCCGGTGCTCGGCGCGGCATACGGGACAAAACTCGCCCCAATTTAGGTTGGGTAAGCGATAGCGTAACCCGACATTTCGGAGCGGAAATCATTGGGTTATTGTTAGGTTTTGTAAGTTGAGTTGAATGAAATAAAACCTAGCTTGACGATTTTTCTGGGTTTCGCGTTGCTCTACCCAGGCTATAGGCCTAATAGGACCTTATTACGATGACTAGTTCAAAACTAATAACTTTTGTAATCTTATGTGGATTCGGTTTTTTATCGAAAGCACAATCTGCTGTTGTGACGGTAAATGCAGATGATTTTACACGAGGAGAAATTTCTAACAGTTTTCTGCCCGGGTTGTTTATTTATCCTGCCGGAAACCAGGGTGGTCAATTTGCTATTGTTGATAAACCTGGAAAGAACAATCACTTAAATACTGATTACGTATTTGGATACATTCAGAATCCTAATTGGGGATGGGGGGGAGGATATGATCAGACTTCGATAATGCTACGGTTTGATTTTTTATCTCCTATTGATTATTTTGCAGTTCAGTTTGCGACAGGTACTGGAACTAGTGAGTTTGTCGGCGAAATACGGGCTTATGATTCTTCTGATAGGTTATTAGACGATATTCTTTCCTCAATAAAAGGTCTTTCTGACACAGCTTGGTTGACTTTATACAGGGACTCTAAGGATGTCTCTTACTTATTAGCGTCAGGATATGGTGGTACTATTGCAAGTATAGATGCGTTCAAATACAGTCCTGTACCGATTCCTTCCTCAGTTTTTTTGATTATGTTTGGTATTCTATTTGTATTGAGAGCAGGTGGTATGAAAAACCGGATAGGCACCCGATGAATTTACTGAAAAAGCTTATTCTGATCGGTTTTTCCGGGTTCGTTTAACTGTACGTCTACAGAATAACCTTCAAAATATAATTCAAGTTGGTCCTTAATTGATCTCGTGGCTTGATCAAGAATTCCAGCCTGAAGAGCAACTTGTCTCATTGTAGCCTTTGCTTTTTGTATTAGGGCATTATGATTATTGATCGTAAGCTGACCTTTGATATCATAGTACTTATAAGTGGGATCAATACTGAGAATCTGGGGTTTTGGTAATCTAATTTTTATTAGATGTTCAGGATTTGAAACAGATACTGAAATATCTTTTGACAGATCAAAGCCGGCTGATACTTTGGCTTTTGCAATTACAATTGCTTTTTGATCTGGTTTGTACCATGGCTCTTGTTCATTAAACTCAACAATATCAGTTACAAAATGTTCAATAGTGATTAATTTCGCAGCCTTTTGTATTTTCTCTACTATTGTGTTTTCGCTAGGTGAAAAAGGAAGTATATCTATCTGCTTAATGTAAACTCCTAATATAGCGCCAATTGAGGTGAAAATTATATTTATCAAAAATCCTTTCATAGTAAGTTGTCACTTTTAGGTAAATTATAAATTCAATTCGTAGTGTAACCTGATTTATGGATTGTTGGTGTATGACTGCCTTATAACGTATCTAAGGCAATAATGAAAATATGCATGGTCAGTTTTTGTGGAAATTGGTTGGCTAGACACGAAGTATTTTTGCAGATGCCAATTAATTTTCAGGTGCCAGGATGGGTTTCTCCCGTATGCCGCGCCGAGCACCGGAGCTTTTGGCGGGATTAGCCCGCAGGGGCGATGCATGGATGCATCGCGTTGCCGAAGGGGCAGGAAGCCCCTTTCGGCAACCCCCGGCAAAAGCGAGGAGCGCAGGAAACAAGCGGCGTCCGGGTGTCTTTTCTTTTGGATACTTTTCTTTGGACAAGCAAAGAAAAGTATCTCGCCTGTCGGTGCGAGAACCGACGTTAAAATAATCCGTCGCGATAGCGACACATTATTACTACAGATTTTAAATTCGTCGGAATAGGCCCTAACCATGTTGACTTACCAAGCCACAGACAAAACAGTCAATTTAAGTTTTTCTAAAGAGTTTCTGTCGGCCCATGAATTAACAAGATTGATCGAAATGCTGCGTGTTAAAGAGCTGATTTCCAAAAGCCAAATGTCCAATGATGACGCAAGCTCGCTTGACAATGAACTGAAAGAAAATTGGTGGCGGGAAAATCAAGAAAGGTTTCTGGCAAAAATTAAATGAAACCGGTGATTGTCGATACCAATATCGTTTTTTCGGCATTGGTGAATAAAAACTCCAAAATAGCCACATTATTGTTGCGCTCGGAGCAGCCCCTATTAATGCCTAAATATGGGTTTGTCGAACTGTTCAAATACAAGGAAAAAATCTGCGCGGTCAGTAAACACACCCAGGATGAAGTCCTAGAGCTACTTTATGAATTGATCCGACATATTGATTTCTTCGATGAAAATAGTATCTCGGCCGAAGCTTTACAAAAAGCGTGGGCATTGGTGAAAGATGTGGACGCTAAGGATTTGTTGTTTGTTGCGCTGACCATTGAAATGGGCGGCTTGTTATGGACCGGCGACAAGCAGTTGCGAATGGGGCTTGACGCACTCGGATTTGATGCGTTCTTTTTACCAACCGATGACGCCGGATAATTTTGCATCGGCTAAATCGGTATCTCGCGTTAAAATTGGCCGTTATCTTGGCGACATCAAACAATAAATCGCCAAGTAAGCAAAAATCCTAATGAAGAGATCGCATTCGATTTTCCTCACTCCAACCCTCCCCAGCACGGCGAGGGCGTAATAAAAGCCAAAAGGTCAATAAAAACATGGCATTGTACGTCTATAAATTTGGCGGCACTTCCGTTGGTACGGTGGAACGTATCAAGGCGGTCGCCGAGAAAGTCAAAACAGCCCGCGATGCGGGCGATCAGATTGTGGTGGTGGTGTCCGCGATGAGCGGCGAAACCAATCGCCTCGTGGCCTTGGCGAAAGAGTTGCAGCCGCAGCCGACCGACCGGGAGTTGGACGTGTTGCTGTCCACAGGCGAGCAAGTCACCATCGCTTTGCTATCGATGGCCTTGCACCAAATCGGTTGCGAGGCGCGATCCTATACCGGCGCGCAAGTGCGGATTCTCACCGATAGCGCGCACACCAAGGCGCGGATTCGGGAAATCGACGAAGCCAATATGCGTGCCGACTTGGACGCTGGTCGAGTGGTGGTGGTGGCCGGATTTCAGGGCGTGGACGAGCATGGCAACATCACGACGCTTGGCCGTGGCGGCTCGGATACTACCGGTGTGGCATTAGCTGCGGCTTTGAAGGCCGATGAGTGTCATATCTACACAGATGTGGACGGTGTGTATACGACCGACCCGCGCGTGGTGCCGAAAGCCCGCCGCCTGGATCGCATCACGTTTGAAGAAATGCTGGAAATGGCCAGCCTCGGCTCCAAAGTGTTGCAAATCCGCTCGGTCGAGTTCGCCGGCAAATACAATGTCAAATTGCGCGTGTTGTCTTCGTTTATGGAAGGCAACGGCACCCTAATTACCTACGAGGAATCAGAAATGGAAAGAGCGTTAATTTCAGGCATCGCGTTTAACCGGGACGAGGCCAAGCTGACCTTGACCGGCGTGCCTGATCTGCCGGGCGTGGCGTCGAAAATCTTGGGACCGATCGCCGCCGAGAATATCGAGGTGGACATGATCGTGCAGAACATCTCCGCGCATGGCACCACGGATTTTACCTTTACCGTCAACCGCAACGATTTCGCCCGCGCGCAGAAAGTGTTGGACGGTTTGCGCGCCGACCTGGGCGGCAATACCACGGTGATTGGCGATAACAGTATCGTCAAAGTGTCGATTGTCGGCGTTGGTATGCGTTCGCATGCCGGTATTGCCAGCACGATGTTTAAAGTGCTGGCCGACGAGGGTATCAATATCCAAATGATCTCGACATCCGAAATCAAAATTTCCGTGGTGGTCGACGAGAAGTACCTGGAACTGGCGGTGCGTGCGTTACACAAAGCGTTTGGTCTCGATCAGGAGTAGTTCCGGCACTCTAATGTTTGCTCGTTGCGAGCGCTAGAGAGTCAATATATCCCCAGTTTTTTGTATCGTATTCAGATACAAGGCTGGGGATTTTTTTTGAATGTCCTTTGCAAAAACTATGTTAAATAACTTAAAAATAACGAGGCATTTCCCTGATTTTTTCTGGTTTTTTACAAGGCATTTACTTTTAGTCAATATAATCAAACGATTATATTTTGGCATTCTTTATGCTGTTTAGCTCCGGTGGATTTTAAATTTATTCTGCGTGAGGTATCTAAATGGCTCAAGAATTAATTGTTGTAAATCAAGAAGTCGTGGCACAGCAAATCAATACTGCCGGCTTGGTGCTGGGGGCAGGTTTGGCGGTGGCGTCGATGATTTTGGTGCCAGCTTTGGCGATGCGCCTTGGTTTGAGCGCGAGTTTGACTGGCGCACTGAGAATTGCTTTGATGAAGGCATCCAGTCGAGCGGCGCACGGCAAACGATGATCGCAGTCGCTACCTCAGCGGATGTATTGATTGGTCAGCTTCAGAGTGATCGATCATTTCCTGCTTGCGCTGGCCTTGTCAGCGTATGATTTTGTTTTCGCTCGTGCCGTGTTTACCAAGGTTATTTAGGCGCTATAATCCGCGCATGTGCACAGGTAATAAGTGAGTTCGTGTAACAATGGATGATAATAAGAAAAGCTGCGATCTTTGCGGGCTAGCTGTTGAAGTGGAAGGGTTTAGATTAAAAACCCTGCAAGGCGACAAGCGCTTTTGCTGCGAGGGCTGCAAGGGAATCTATCAAATGTTGCACGAGGCACAGGTTTTACCTGAAGACGCCGACGATTCAACCCAGCCCCAGTCTTAACCAGCAACGAGGATGCATATGGCACATGTTCACAACCCAAAGAAGAGCTCGAACGATTCATCCATGACTAAGCAGGTGGTGGCTGGTACACTAGCCACTGCAACTGTAAACACTGGAGGAAAATTGATGACTAAATTAGCGAAACACCCTCTATTGGTGTTCGGTGCAGGCATGGTGGCGGGCTATTTTGTGTACAAATACAGAAAGGAAATTATTTCCAGCGCCACAAAAACGATTGATGCCGGCAAGGATTTTGTATTGCATCAAAAAGAAAACCTCGAAGACATCGTTGCCGAAGCGAAAGAAGGCAACTAATCCCGTTCGATTCTTGGACATTTGGCTGTAACTTGAAACGGGTGGTCGTTGCCATGGCAGGACCGCCCGTTTTACTTTTCCCTGTTGACTATGGCTATCCAAAAAGAATTTGTACTACGTTACCGCCATGACGGTCATGTGCGTTTTCAGGTGCCCGCGCAAGCTTGTCAACCGACTGCGGCGAACTTAATCAGCACCAAGCTTGCCGCAATTAATGGCGTCCAATCAGTGAACCTTTATCGCGGGCAGGGCAAATTATCAATCCGATACGATGGGGCTGTCTGTGGCTTTACCAGTTTGGCGGCACAGCTGTTTCAAATTCTTGCCGAGCTGGAACAGCAAGGTTATTTCGACAGTAAGCCGCTAGCGGAGAAGGCTAAAAAGTCTGTTCTCGGCATTAAAAAGCGCTTGAAAGGCACCCGGATTGGTGGCTGGTTCAGTGATAAATATCAAGCCGGCAAGGAAACGGTACAGGCGGCCAAAATTATCGGCAAAGTCAGTACCAAAGGCCCGAAAGCCCTGTTTAAAGATCCCGAAAAAGCTACGATAGATTTCTTGAATGATGTGCTGGTCTTGTACTTAATAAAAACCCACTGGACCCGCATCACGCAGGAGTGGCTGGTCAAACCCATCGTGCATCGTTACGAGTGGATGGCGGTGTTTTATATGTTTTTCTTATTAGTACGTTCGCGCCGGCCCAAGTAGAGATTGTCAACGCCCATCCTATGATTTCCATAGGATGGGCTCGCTAGTCCATCAAATCCTCAGTCGCCCATGGAAACCGATACTCTAAATTACGCGCATTTTTCCGTTCGACATCAGCTAAAAAATCGGATTCGGATCATTACGCCGGTGTTGCTTAACGACCCGGAGCGTGGCTATATCCTGGAAATCCTGCTGAAAAAGCGCCCGGAAATTAAAAGTGTGCGCTCGGTGTTTGAAATTGGTTCGGTAGTCATCGAATTCGATTCTAATCGTCTGCCGGCGAAAAATTTGCTGATTATGTTGGACGCGGTGTTGGGCAATATCGCGTTAAAGCAGACTGAGTTAAAAAAAGACAAGAAAAAAGCCTTCGACGGGCCGTTGCAAGAAGTTGATTTGGCCGTGCAAGGCATGAGTTGCGCGTCCTGCGCGTTGTTGATCGAAATGGTGTTAAACCGCGACGAACGGGTTAAAAAAGCCGGCGTCAATTTTGCCACTGAAACCGTTACGGTGCAGGGCCAGATTAGCAAAGCCGAGGTGATCGATAAAATCGAAAAACTGGGATATAGCGCCATGCCCATCGATACGCTGTCGCAGCGGAAGAAGCTCATCGAAAAGGAGTTGCAACGAATTGACGTAGCCCGGCGTCGATTTGTATGGGCAGGGCTGTTAACCACACCCGTGGTGACGATAGCCATGACGATGGGCGGCCGCTCCTGGATGCATTGGTTGCAGTTTGCGCTGACCACGCAAGTCGTATTCGGCACAGGCTGGCAATTTTTCAGCAAGGCGTATCGGCTGGCCAAACAACGCGCGGCCAACATGGATAGCTTGATCGCGCTGGGCGTGGGTTCCGCGTACGGCTACAGTATTCCCTCGCTGTTCCGGCGGCGCGGGCATGTGTATTTCGAAGCTGCCGCCGCTATCATCACCTTTGTGTTACTGGGCCGTTATTTGGAAGAACGGGCCAGAGGCAAGGCCGGCGAAGCGATCCGCAAGTTGGTGGATTTGCAACCGCAAACAGCAACCTTGTTGATGAGCGACGGTAGCGAGCGCAGCGTCGATGTAGACGAAATCAAGATCAATGACGTGATGCTGGTCCGGCCGGGTGAAAAAATTCCCACCGATGGCGTGGTGATTGTCGGCCTTTCCACCGTCGATGAAGCAATGATTACCGGCGAAAGCATGCCGGTGGTGAAAAGTGTCGGCCAAACCGTGATCGGCGGTTGTGTCAACGGCAATGGCGTATTGCATGTCAAGGCCACGGCGGTAGGCATGGATACGGTGCTGGCGGGCATTGTGCATATGGTCGATCAAGCCCAGGCCGCTAAGTTACCGATTCAAAAGCAGGTCGATAAAATCTCGGCGGTGTTTGTGCCGGCGGTGATGGCTATTTCCGGCGCGACGCTGGTGGGATGGCTGCTGGCCGGCGCGCCGTTCGCGTTTGCTTTCGGCAATGCCATCACCGTTTTGTTGATCGCTTGCCCATGCGCGTTGGGTCTAGCAACACCAGCGGCAATCATGGTCGGCACGGGTCAAGCTGCTAAGCAGGGGGTGTATATCCGCAATGGCGAAAGTCTGGAAATCGCCAGTAAATTGAACGCCATCGTGTTCGATAAGACCGGCACCATCACCGAAGGTAAACCTCGGGTGAGCAAGGTTTATAAAATATCCCGCCTGGCTGAAAACAAACTAGTCATGTTGGCGGCTTCCGCCGAGAACAACTCCGAGCATTTTCTCGGCAAAGCCGTGGTGGCCTATGCCCGCGACGCGGGTGTCGAGTTACAGGATTGCGCCTATTTTTATAGCGAAACCGGTCACGGTATTCGCGCCGAGGTGGACGGTTATAAATTGTTACTGGGCAACCGGGCTTGGCTGGAGAATCAGCAAGTTGATGTAAGTCGCTTAGTGGAGCAGGCCGATAATTTTGCTGATCAAGGGCAAACTCCGGTTTACATGGCGATCAACGGCAAGGAAGCGGCCATATTCGCGATTGCCGATAATCCGCGCCCGGAAGCCGCCGCCGCTATTGCGCGGCTGCACGACTTGGGTATTAAAACCATGATGGTCACTGGCGATACCGAAAAAACCGCTTATTGCATCGCGGATACGGTCGGCATCGCGGATGTAGTCGCTAATGCCAAGCCCGAGCAAAAGCTGCAAATCATTCGTCAGTTGCAGGATGAAGGGCATAATGTCGGCATGATAGGTGATGGCATCAATGATGCGCCGGCGCTGGCGGCGGCCAATGTTGGCTTTGCAGTAGGCAGCGGCACGGACATTGCCATCGAATCAGCGGACCTGACGCTGGTGCAGGGCGATATTGGCAAGGTCACCGACACTATCGAACTTAGCGCATTTACCATCCGCGTCATTAAGCAAAACCTATTCTGGGCGTTCGGTTACAACACCATAGCGATTCCGGTGGCGGCGCTGGGCAAGCTCAATCCGATGATAGCCTCCGCGGCGATGGCCTTGAGCTCGGTGTCTGTCATCGTCAACTCACTTCGATTGAACAAATAAATGGAACACAATATGGAAGGTATGGATCATGCCATGCACGGCATGACCGAAATGGCTGCGGCCACGGGATTCGATTATTCCCTGGCTTTTGTGGCCGGATTTTTAGGCAGCGGGCATTGTCTGGGGATGTGCGGCGCGTTGGTGTCCGGTTACTTCATGCGGGCCGGGAAAAGCCGCACCTATCTACCGTATGTTGCATATCAGGCCGCTCGCATTTCCGTGTATACCATGATCGGTGTATTGGCTGCTTCTTTGGGCGTGGTACTGGTGTCCAGCGGTTTGTTCGGCAAAATCCAAAGTATCTTGCAAATGTTGATGGGCGCGGTCGTCATTGTGCTGGCGCTGGGCGTATTGGGCTGGATACCTTGGCAAGGCTCGATACGCTTGATTCCCATGCAAGTGTTGCGCAAAGGCTATGCTGCGGCGAATCAAAAAGGGCCGCTGCTAGGTTCGGTTATCGCGGGTCTCTTGAATGGTTTGATGCCCTGTATGTTGACGTTTGCGATGGCTGTGAAAGCCACCACGGCTGCTACCTTGCTTGAGGGGGGCGCGTTGATGTTGGCATTTGGTGCAGGGACTTTACCGATGATGCTGTTTATCAGCGTCGCCTTCGGCAAAATGAGTGTGAAATTACGCGGTTTAATGTTGAAGGCGGCGGCGTTCATCATGTTGTTGATGGGGGCTAATACTATTAACAACGGTTTGAGTTTTTACAAAGATCAAAACTTCAACCACAGTCATTTTCTGATGTTTGTGCAGGATAAACTCGATGAATTAATTGTTTTTCTGCACGAAACCCTCAATTACATCGGCAGCATGCTGAGCAGTATTCAAGGGGTGTGACTGCAATTCGACGAGCTAAGTGAACTTAGTGCTGGAAATGTTCGAAATAACAGGTATAATGCGCGAATAATTTGCTGGTGTAGCTCAGTTGGTAGAGCAGCTGATTTGTAATCAGCCGGTCGCGGGTTCGAGTCCCATCGCCAGCTCCATATATATCAAAGGCTTAGGTGTTTTTCACCTAGGCCTTTTTTATTGCTTGTACAAAATACCGTCCAAAATCGTTTGTGTAATCGGTAAAACCCCTGGTGACAAATTTTCACCCGGTTCTTAAGTTCCCTGTCACCGATAGGGACTGCAGTTAAATCTCCCTTTCCTCCGAAACGTGCGTGCGGTTTTCTGTGCGCAGTTCTCCAGTTGATGCTTTTCTCATGTTGGGTGTCTTTCAGTGTTACTGAAGCAATTCTGTATTCCGGAAATATTTGATGATGTGCCGTTCTGCACATGCCAATTCGCTGAGGTTTCTTGAGCAAAACAGAGAAAATAAGCAGTTTTCGTCCATTCGGACTTATTTCGCCAAACTTTTTTTACGGACAGGACTGCAATATCCGCTCTTGAGCGTCTTGTAGCCTAATGGCCATGCTGAGTCCCTGGTGCGCACGACGTTTGTCGCCACGCATTGTCGGGGATTCAATTTCTTCTAGGTTGAAGGGCAGGAGCGGCTGCCAGTAAGAGTCGATAAGGTGATTTTAGTCGCACCAGAATGGGTGCTAGCGGCGTATTACATGTCATGAAAACTTAACAGAACTGCAACTTTAATTTCTTGAGCGCTGGTTAACATTCTTTCTGCAAATTCTGTGAGGCAGATTTTTGCGGAAGACCAAAAACAATTAACCGACTTTGCTTTAGGAATGACTTTTTTATGAAAGCTTTTAAATTAACTCTGATTGCCGCAGCTGTTACCGCTGTCGTTTCACCTTTGACTGCGCAAGCGGCTTCAACCGAATTCGACAATTTTACGCCAATGACAGGCAACACGGTTCCTGTTAACCCAGGTTCAGCGACACCTTATAAATTGTCTTCGCCCAATTTTACTCAACAAACCATCGCCGACCGTAAGACCCAAAACACCTTGGTGCCAGGTTCCAACTCAGGTAGCTGGGACATGATAGCCGCCAACGAAACCGGTCCTGACGCCGGCCGTTATTTGTTCATGCCGTTCGAAACCGGTTCCGCGGGCGTGCAACGTATCGATCTTTGGAATAACGACTACAACTCGCGCACCACCACTATCGTTGCGCCAGGTACGCAAGGTTTTATTTCCGGCGATGCCTCATTATGGACACCACGGGGTGGTTATTTGACCGCTGAAGAATCTTGGGGAACTGGCAGCAGCAAAGGCCGTTTGTTTGAAGTGACCAATGCCACCACTGCGGCGGCGAATGGCGGCACATTTATCCAACGTTCCATTCTGCCGCGCGTTTCTCACGAAGGTTTGGCGTTCGACAAAAACAACAACTTGTATTTTGTCGATGAATTGAACGGTGGGTCTGTATACAAATACGTATCGGCCAATCCATTTGCCACTAGCGGCGACAGCTTTTTTGCCGCGGGGCAAACATTTGCTTTAAAAGTCGGTGCAGGAGCCCAGTTTGAAGGCACTACCGGTGCTGCTATCACCGGTGCATCAACATGGGAAGCTATTACCGATGTCAACGGTGGCGTTTTAGCCGGTATTTCCGCACAGCTTAGCGACGGCACGATCGACGGCCGCGTCAGCGCTGATAATGCCGCTGTAAAAGGCACAGGTTTTAATCGCCCTGAAGACATGGAAATTCAAAACTTGGCTAACGGTAACCAGTTTTTGTACTTCACGACTACCGATTCAGACACCGACGGCAACCAAGGCACCGGCCGCAGCCGCGTTTATTCTATTGATCTTGGTACTAGCGAAGTCAAACTGTTTGCCGACAGCAACACCATCGATTTGGCGACTGGTTTGGCGGCAGGCGGTGAATTCAAAAATGCCGATAACTTGGCTATTGATGCCGAAGGCAATATCTACATCGTTGAAGATCAAGATGGTGGTGTGGAAGATGTATGGTTTGCCAAGGATGCAGATCGTGACGGGGTTGCCGAGTCTCTCTCCAAATGGATCAGTTTGACTACTCAAGGTGCTGAAAGCACCGGTTTGTATTTCGACAAATTCAATCCAAACAAAGCGTATATCAACGTACAGCATCCAGCTGATGGCATTGATCGCACCATTGAGTTGACTGCTGCGCCAGTACCGGTACCTGGAGCGGTTTGGTTGTTCGGTTCAGCAATTGCCGGCATGATCGGCCTGCGCCGCCGTAAAGCCTGATTGCTTAGGGGGCAGGGCGTGTTCCCAAATTGATTGATCGAAAGCCCGACTTTATGTCGGGCTTTTTTGTGATGGATATTCTTCCGGGCCCGATAAGCAGTCCGGAAATGTCTTCTTGACCACCAATAATTAAGAGAATCCAAACATGAACAAAAAAATGATGATGGCTAGCGCGCTAGTGGTTCTATCTGTAAGCGCCGGCGCGGAAGCGGCTGTAATTACACAATGGAATTTCAACTCGAATCCTGCTGATTCTGCCACCGGTACCGGCACAGGCGCCCCTAGCATCGGTAGCGGCTCGGTTTCGCTGGTAGGAGGCACCACAGCAACTTTTGCTAGCGGCGATGCGAGTGGCGGTTCATCCGACCCGGCGATAGGCGATGATAGTGGTTGGAATACCACCAGTTATGCGGCTCAAGGTGCCGGCAATAAAACCCGCGGTACGCGGTATCTGGTTAGCACTGTGGGTTTCAATAACATTCAGGTTAGTTACGACTTACGCCACAGCAATACGTCTTCTAAATATGAGCAAGTGCAATACACTACGGACGGTAGTACCTGGACTGATTTTGCCTTGTTTAGCGGCGCAGCAGGCGATACTTGGTTCAACGGCCGTTCAGTCGATTTCAGCAGTATCGCCGGGGTAGCCAACAATGCTAATTTTGGCTTTCGTGTCTTAGCGGCATTCGCGCCTTCAACAAGCGCATACGCGGCATCTTCTCCAACCGGTACTTATGGTTCTACCGGCACCTGGCGTTTTGATATGGTAACGGTATCAGGCACTGCGGTAGTAGCCGTACCAGTCCCTGGCGCAGTTTGGTTGTTCGGTTCCGCATTGTTAGGTTTTTTGGGCGTTCGCCGCAAAGCTTAATCACCGTAGTTCAAGATATTGGCAATTTCTTTAGGAATGGCGACATGAGGTGGCTTGCTTCAAAGCAGCTGGCAACTCACTGATCAGGAAATGACCTTCTTGGTGTTGAATTGATCGCAGATGAAACGGGAGAGTTTTTAACGCCATGCCTGTGGATTCAGACATGGCGGAGGATTTTCAGACTCAGGAGTAGATTACGTGTGGTTTGCCGTCGCCGAGGACTATGTCGCCGATGCTGAAGGCGGTTTCGCCTTGCTGTGCCAATATTTCCAGCGTAGCGGCTTCGTCTTCTGCCGCGACGCAGACTATCATGCCGATACCGCAATTAAAGGTAACCAGCATGTCGGCTAATTCGACATTGCCTTGTTCTTGCAGCCAGGCAAAAATCTCCGGCAATTGCCAGGCGGATAGCTGAATGCTGGCGTTCAAACCGTTGGGCAATACGCGCGGCAGGTTTTCGGTGATCCCGCCGCCGGTGATATGGGCCATTGCGTGTACCGGCACAGTTTTCAGTAGTTCCAGCAGGGGCTTGACGTAAATACGGGTTGGAGTCAGCAGGGTTTCGCCTAGTGGTTTGCCGTTGACATTGTCGGACCAAGCCAGACCACTACGGGCGACGATTTTGCGAATCAAGGAATAGCCGTTGGAATGCGGGCCGGACGAGGCCAGGGCGATCAGTTTGTCGCCGGCTTTGACTTGGCTGCCGTCGATGATGCGATCTTTTTCGACGATGCCGACGCAAAAGCCTGCCAAGTCGTAATCGCCATCAGAATACATGCCGGGCATTTCCGCCGTTTCACCGCCAACCAAAGCCGCGCCGGATTGCTCGCAGCCTTTGCCTATGCCTTCGATGACGTTGGCGGCGGTATCGACTTCCAGTTTGCCGGTGGCGAAATAATCCAGGAAAAACAGCGGTTCAGCGCCCTGGACGATGATGTCGTTCACACACATGGCCACCAGATCGATGCCGACGCTGTTGTGGATGTTTAAATCCAGCGCCAATTTCAATTTGGTGCCGACGCCGTCGGTGCCGGAGACCAACACCGGCTGTTTATAACGATCCAGCGGTAATTCGAACAGCGAACCGAAGCCGCCTAAACCGGCCATGACGCCCGCATTACGGGTTTTGGCCGCGATGGGTTTGATGCGCTCGACCAAAGCGTTGCCGGCTTCAATATCGACGCCCGCGCTTTTATAATTCAGGCGGTCTTGTTGTTGTTCGCTCAATGTCAGTCTCTCGTTAAAGTTAAGGTTGAAACGGGCGATATTGTACTATAGTTCCCATTAATGCACTGTCAGGGTAGGCTTGTGGTCAAAGTTTTTATGAAGGGTAAATCGGGGTTTTTCAGCCTTTGTATGTGGGGATTGTTGTGCAATTGCCCAATAGCGGAGGCTGTCGAAGTAAAAGGTTTGTATGAGATTGAACTGATCGCCAACAGCCAATCCGCGGAGGATAGGACGCAAGCAATCAAGCAGGCCATGTATGCCGTTTTGAGTCGGGTCTTGGTGTCTGAGGATATTTCCAAAATTCCGGTAGTGCAGCAGGCGTTGTCCAGTGCGCAGAACTATGTCAAGCAATCGCAATTTTCCTTGATTTCCGCCGATGAACTGCCTGACACCGACGCGCGCTTGCTTAGAGTGCAGTTTGATGAAGATCAACTGATGGAAGTCATGCGCAAAAGCCAAGTGGGTATCTGGAGTGAAATTCGGCCGGAAACCCTGGTGTGGCTGGTTGTCGATGACGAAGAGGGTAGACGGTTTTACAACGCTGACAGCATGCCGGAGTTGGAAAGTGCATTGGCGTTTGCGTCCAAAATTAAGGGCGTGCCGATGATATTTCCGATGCTGGATTTGGAAGAACAGCAAAAAATTTCGCTAAGCGAAGTGCTGGGAGCTGATTCCCGCAATTTGTTGGCAGTATCTGCTCGCTACGAAGTGACCTCCGTGATGGCGGGTCGCATCGCCAAAAAAGGCGATTGCTGGCAGGGCGAATGGGCGTTTTATTTCGATGGCAAGATCAAGCAATGGAGCGGGGCTTGTTTACCTTTGAAAGCGGCAGCGGTTGCGGGCGTGCAAGGCGCCTATGATGTGCTGTCGAATTATTACGGCGTTAAACCGGAGTCCTCAGCCGCCCACTAAGCTGTAGATGCCGTAGGCCCCGCCGTAAGTGGTTAGAAAATAGAATAAAGACACCACCAAACTGGCCGGAGTATTAACCTGCAATACGTCTTTAAATATCCGCGCAATAATCGCCATGTCCCACATCAAAAACAACGCCAAGGTTGCATAGCTGGGCGTATCTTCGGCTACGGTCACCCAAAATACGATAGGAATCAGAAAGATCGCGACGACATTTTCACAAAACAAAATAGCCGACGCGACTTGTATGAAGGTGTTAAAAGTTCTATTCAGCAGTAAAACCAGCGCGATAAAGCCCAGCGTTAGCAAGGTCTCCAGCAGCACTTCGAAGGCCGAATCAATGTCGTCCGACATGTTGAATTGAATAAAAAACACCGCGATAAAATAAAAAATCGCATTGTTTTTAAAAAAGCGCGTCGATCTGGGCAGATTCAATACTGAGACATTGAACCAGCACAGCGGGAAATAATGTCTGAAAATTTCCATCACGACGCACGCTACTTAATCAGTTTTCCTCTGAGTCGGCATAAGAATATGCGTCGTATTGGCTGCGATATTCCGGTTGCTGACCGTGGCTGAACTGGTCGTTCAATGCTTGTACCAGATCTTTGGTTTGTTCTATGAGACCGTTCAGTTTTTTGCGGTTTTTCTTGTTTTTACCGACTGGGTCGGTGATGGGCATTAAAATTCGCCAGAAACTCAGGCTTTTTTCAAACAAACCCGCCAAATCTTCACTGAGGTTCAATTGTTTCTGCCGCTTGTGCAAGTGTTTGATCAGAAATTTGGCGTGTACGCGGCTGACGATTATATGTAGCGGTGTCAATAAGGCAATCAGTGCAGCGAGGATGGCCGGGCCGATAATCGGGTCGATCAGTAGTTCGAGTATCCCCACCGCAATTTCCGCAAATAACATCAGCATTACGATAAAGCCCAGCACAATGAGGGTGGAGGCGTTGCATCTGTCCTTCCAGGTGGTTAACGCTTCTTCCACTTCCGAAAAAATGGTGTCGTCGATGGCGCGGATGCTGTTTTCCAGGGTGCCGAGTATGCGGTACGAGCGGTCATTATAAATGTTGTTGAAGCGCTGATCGAACAGCGAAGTATCGCCCGATTGCGATAACACAATAAATTGGCCGGTGTGGATGCCCAGTTCGGCCAGGCGGCGTTGCCAGGATGCGGCGATTTCCTGGCTTTTCAGCGCATCGATAGTTATTTCCGAATGGTCGATCACGAAAATGAATTTATTGGCATCCTGGTGAGCAACGATCTCTGCCAGGGTGTCCTTGATCAAATCGGCATCGGCCTCGAACAAGTCGTTAAATACCAATACCAAATCGGAGATGCCTATCACGTATTTTCGCAACAGGCCGGAGACTGGATTTTCCGCGGCGGGATTGAATACCGGGGTGTCAATCAACAGCTTGTTTTTTAATTTGCCGCTATTGACGGTGACCAGTTCCAGATAGCCGTTCAGTTTGCTGCCTTCGCCGTTGGCGACCAAATCGATTTGACGGCTGATTTGATAGAAAGGTAAACGGTGGTCGGCGTCCAGTGCGGTGCCGGGTAGCGTCGCGGTATTGGTTTGTGGCGTATATTGCAGTACGGTGAATTTATGGCGGGCGGTGTGTAGTTGCACGCCCAGGTAACGATTAACAAAGTCTGATTTGGCGGGCGAGTAACCGCCCAGCGTACTGACGATGGGCCACCAACTGGTTTTGCGTGCGGTGGTCTCGTCGTTATCGATCAACCCCAGTTCAAACTCGATTTCATCCAGGTCCTGGAATATCTTGGCGGTTTTTTGCAAAACCGGATCGTTCGCCGCGAACTGCCGTTCAAGATTGCTCAGGTGTTTACTTACCGTTTTATCCGCCATTAGATATGAACCTTCTCTGCTTGTTATTGAGGTTAATCAGACGGCGGGAGTATACACCGATGGCATTTAAACGGATAAAAAAACCTGCCGGTTTTTGCCGGTCAAAATGCCCCGGCAAACGGCTGTCGCAAATACCAAGCTGCGCCGGAAATGGCGGCTTTCCCGCCGCGCTTATTCTCTAATATCCAGCTCCTTGATTTTGCGGGTCAAGGTATTACGACCATAGCCCAACAATAGTGCTGCTTCGTGTTTGCGGCCATGCGTATGATTCAACGCGGCCTCGATCAACAGGGTTTCCAAGGTGGGGATAGCCTGTTTGGCGATGTCCACTTTGCCGGTTGTTAATTGTTGCTTGACCCAGTTTTTGAACTGGCTTTCCCAATCTCCCGGTGTCGTTTCGCCGGATGCGGAATCGCCGCTATTGTGGGTTAGTTCCGGCGGTAAATCTTCCAGATGAATTTCCCGGCCCGAGGCCATCACCGTCAGCCAGCGGCAGATATTCTCCAATTGCCGCACGTTGCCGGGCCACCTTAAGCCGCTTAAAAATGCCTCTGTTTCCGGTTTTAACAGTTTGATTTCGGTATTCAGTTCCTTCGCGCTTTGATACAGATAATGCCGCATCAATAATCCTATATCTTGCCGGCGCTCGCGTAAGGGCGGGATATGAATCCGAATAACGTTCAGGCGGTGAAACAAATCTTCGCGAAACCGGCCTTGTGCCACCAAGGCTTCCAGATCCTGGTGGGTCGCGGCAATGATACGCACGTTGACTCGCACTGAGGTATGCGCGCCCACCGGATAAAACTCGTTGTCTGCCAGCACCCGCAGCAAGCGGGTTTGTAATTCGGCGGGCATGTCGCCGATTTCGTCCAGAAACAGCGTGCCGTTATTGGCTTGCTCAAACCGACCGATGCGCCGGGCTTGGGCGCCGGTAAATGCACCTTTTTCGTGGCCGAACAGTTCCGATTCCATCAAATCTTTGGGGATGGCCGCCATATTCAAGGCAATAAACGGCTGGTCGGCGCGCGGACTATGGCGATGCAGGGCTTTGGCGACCAGTTCTTTGCCGGTACCCGATTCGCCATTAATCAACACGGTGATGTGCGAGCGGGCCAGACGGCCTATTGCCCGAAACACTTCCTGCATGGCCGGCGCTTCACCGATGATCTCCGGGGTTTCCTCGACGGTAGGCGGTGCTTGCACAAGGTCGCTTTGCCGCTGTTTGCTGTGCGCGCAGGCGCGTTGTACGGTTTCGACCACTTCGGTGACATCAAAGGGTTTGGGCAGGTATTCGAAGGCGCCGCCGTGAAATGCCGACACCGCGCTTTCCAGATCGGAATGCGCGGTCATCACGATCACCGGTAAATCCGGATAACTGTTTTGAATGTTCCGCAGCAATTCGAAGCCGTCCATGCCCGGCATGCGAATATCCGTGATCAGCACTTGCGGTAGGCCGCCGGGGAGCGATTTTAGCAATTCGTTGGCGCTGGCGAAGCTTTGGGTATGCACGCCGGCTTTTTGCAAGGCTTTTTCAAGTACCCAGCGGATGGATTTGTCATCATCGACAATCCAGACCTTGTCAGGTATTTGCATGATTCGTCTCCAAAGGTAGGTAGATGGAAAATACGGTATTGCCCGGCTCGCTTTCGCATTCAATCAAGCCGTTATGCTGGTTGATCAAAGATTGAGCAATCGACAGGCCAAGTCCGGTACCCTCGGCGCGGCCGGTGATCATCGGATAAAAAATCTGCCCCATCAGCTCGGGTTTGATGCCCGGGCCGTTATCGATAATGTCGATTTTCACGGTCAGCTTGTAGCGTTTGCGGCCTATAGTCATATGCCGCTGCACCCGGGTTTTTATCGTAATCACGCCATGGTTTTGCACGGCTTGTACGGCGTTGCGGACGATATTGAGTATGGCCTGGATCAGCTGGTTTTTGTCGGCGAAAATCTCCGGGATGCTCGGATCGTAATTGGTCTGCAGCATAATGCCGTGGGCGGCCTCCACCGTAACCAGGTGCCGGACCCGTTCCAATACCTCGTGAATATTGAGCTGGCTTTTATGCGCGGGTTTGTTGGGGCCGAGCATTTTGTCCATCAGATCCTGCAAGCGGTCCGATTCGGCGATAATAATTTGCGTATATTCCTTTAATTCAGGATCTTGCAATTCCAGGTCCAACAATTGTGCTGCGCCGCGCAAACCACCTAGCGGGTTCTTGATTTCATGCGCCAGGCCGCGCACCAGCATGCGGCTGGTGTTTTGCTGGGCCAGCAATTGTTCTTCTTTGGTGATCCGCAAATGCCGGTCTACCTGTTGCAGTTCGATCAGGATTTCGCTTAATTTCCCATCCTCGAGCAAGGGCGTGGCGCTGAGGTTAACCGTAATCGATTGGCTGAGCCGTTCTAGGATTAATTCTCTATCGACCAGCGGCTCGAGCAAATACAAGCGCGGTAATAAATCGTTAAATAGCGTGTTGTGCGCGGTTTTGAACAGTTTGTGCGCCGTTTGGCCGAGCAAATGCTTGGCGCTGTCGGCAAGCAGCATTTCGCCGGCGGGATTGATATAGGTCAGGCGCAAGTCCTTGTCGAACAGCAGGATTGCTTCGTTTAAATGATCCAGTATCTTTTTGTGCACGGGTTAATTTAAGTGTTAAGAGTTGTAGTGAATAAGCAATTTGTACGCCAAGCGTAAAGTTGCCTTATTGCTTCATTTGTCTGATAAAAAACGGCTCTAATGCACAATATTAGTGCGTTCGCCCAGTTTGGTGGTTCATGTTAGTGCAAAGGTGGGTGCGGAGTGGGATTTTTATCGCTATCCCGGCTTTAAGCCTTATGCTTAGGAATACGATCAATATCGATTAAGGCGGCTAAAATGTTTGGGGACCTTATCAGCAGCTCGGATACGCGGCTATGCGGCATATGATTGCACAATATTGGTGCATTAAAAGTTGAGTTGAATCAAGCGACGTTCCGGGGTGATAGTGATCCATTCAAGCTGTTTGCATCGTGTATCCTGATCGCTGTTCCAGCATAGATGAAGGCGTTATGGGTTGAAGGGCTAGTGAATAAACCGGTAGGTGATCTCTGGCAATGGCACACTTTGATCTGAATTGGTGCGCCTTTCGGCATCGGTAACCAGGCTGGTGCGTCAGTCGAACAGCTGCTTCGCTAATTCGGTGCGTTTGTCGATTGGCGGCTAGTCTGCGTAATCAACGATCAATGGCGCATGGTCGCTGAAGCGTTGCTCTTTAAAAATGCTGGTTGACTGTGCACGATTGGCTATACCCGGCGTGGCGACTTGGTAATCGATTCGCCAACCGACATTTTTGGCCCAAGCCTGGCCACGATTGCTCCACCACGTGTAGCAGGCGTCGGTAGCGTCGGGATGTAGTCTGCGATAAACATCTACCCAGCCCAGCTCATCATATATTTGGGTCATCCAGGACCGTTCCGCCGGTAAAAAACCGGAGTTTTTCTGGTTGCCGCGCCAGTTTTTCAAATCGGCTTCCTTATGGGCGATATTCCAGTCGCCGCAAATGACCACTTCCCGGCCGCTGGCTTTGAGGTCGGCAAGATGCGGATAGAAGCGTTCCATCACGCTGTATTTGACGGTTTGTCTCTCTTCGCTACTGGAGCCGGAAGGCAGATACAGGGAAATGACCGATAGATTGCCGACTTGCACTTCCAGATAGCGGCCTTCGCTATCGATGTCCGCATGGCCCAAGCCCTCAATGACGTTATCGGCCGGCTGTTTGCTGTAGATACCGACGCCGCTGTAGCCTTTCTTTTCGGCATAATGAAAATAGCCGTGCAGGCCTTTCGGTGTCAGCATCTCGGCTGTCATATCGCCGGCCTGGGCTTTGAGTTCCTGTAGGCAGACGAAGTCTGGATTTTGGGTGTCTAACCAGTCGTAAAAACCTTTTCTGGTTGCCGAGCGAATGCCGTTTAGATTGGCGGAGATGATGCGGAGCATGGACTTTGGTTGGGGAATAGGTTAATAAACTGCGTCGCAGTTTAACAGTTTCGATGCCATCGCCCCAAAGCGCTTACGGCCGCTTGGCCGACACTCCGCGCACGTCTGTCGGGAATGAGGCTTTAGCCCTTACTCAACAATTGCCGGGCTCGGCTATCAGCGCCGGAAGGCAGTTGGTTTGGGCCGGATTTGATCCAGGCCACGATGTCCTGCCAGGCGGTAGGGGCTTGTAGATCCCGGAGTAGCATGTGGTAACCATTTTGGTAAATAGCCACGGTTTTTTCCGCGGTATCGGTAGTCAGCATTTGTTGCAGGAAAGCGTAGGTGGGTTCCTTGGGGATGACTTCGTCTTTCTCGCCGTACAGCATTAGCGTATGCGCCCGCAACGAGCCGGCGCTGTCGAACGCCGTATCCATCAAGTTAGTTAAGCCGTAGACCGTTTCTACGCGGGTGGCCTTGATCACCATCGGATCGCGGCCCATCGCCCGCAACATATCGATATTATCCGACGGTAAAATTTCCAGTCCGCTGCCGGTCAAGGTCAGCCAGGGCATGCTGTGCGCCAGTGTCCACAGTAAGCTGGTTTGATACCAAGGCATGGTCGATCTGGCCCATAGCGCCGGCGCGGCCAGGATGATGCCGGCGACGTCCGGCATGTTTTCCTGCTGCATGGCGGTGATCACAATCGCACCGCCCATGCTTTCGCCCAGCAGGTAAATCGGTTTGTCTGGGTAGCGCTGTTTCAGCAGTCGGGTTAATTGTTTTAAATCCTGCGCGTATGCGTCACTGCCGGCCCACAACCCGCGTTGCGGCGCCGCGCCGAAACCGCGTTGGTCGTAAGCAAAACAAGCGATGCCGAGTTTGCTGAAATAGTGGCCAGGCGCATCGAAAAAGTGGCTGTAATCGTTAAAACCGTGCAGCGCGATGATCACTGCATTGGGTTCTGCCTCGGGCAGCCACCGCCGTAGCGGCAGACTTGCACCGTCTTCGGTTAGGAAAGCATTGTCGCCTAACTGCGCGGTATTGGTTCTGGCGCCGGGTGGATAGCTCATTGGCATGCAGCCGTTCAGCGACAGCAGCACTAATAAGCCGACCAGTTTGCCTGCGTGTGGCATGCGTTGTCGATAGGTTCTGCGAGCGTTCACTATTTTCAAAACAAGATTGTTCATCGCTAACACATTATTTCAGTATTGAATTTCCCAAAATATCCCCGAGTGTGATGCGCAAAACGGGGCATTGTTCCGGTCAAACTTATCTTAGCTGAAGTGGATGCCCAATTTTATGACAATTCAGGAATGGCTAGTTTCCTGTTATCGAACTATTCATCGTCCCACAACACGGGAAATGCTTTACGCACCCGCTCGATGGCCTCTTGATCGACGTTTTTACCGCGCAAGGTCAATACCAAGGCATAAATATCCTGGGTGCTGACCTTAAACGTGCGTTTGGGATCGGTTTTTACGGAGCTGGACAAACGCTTGATTGTGGTGTGAAAGGGCAGGGGTTTGGCGACTGCTTGCACGGGCCGCGACAGCTCACTTTCGATGATCTGTTTTTCGTTGCCGGGCGGTGCGTTTAAGGCTTTGCGCAAGATGTCGCGCGCCCTGGTCCAGGACAGCTCGCCGCCGGCCAGTTTTTCGCGCATCGTCTCCGTAGTCAGCGGCGCGTAGCGAATGATGTCGTCGATCCAACTGACGCTTTTGTCGAAGAATTCGGCGATGCACTCCCTGGACCAGTTGGCATTGTTCAAGTAAATCACCGTTTGAAAATAATCGGTGATGCAGGTATCGACGCGGTCGGAATTCAGCTTCAGATTCAGTGCCTTGATTTCATCCGGATCGCCGGTGACGATTCTGACATCCACTCTGTCGAAATAGCCGGGATTGGCGCGGCGGATACCTTGAATGGCTTCCATGCGATGAAAGCCGCCGACCAGATAGTATTCGCGATTGTTACGTTCCCATACCACCAGTGGCTCAAACAGGCCGTTGACCAGAATATCTTTTTCTAGATGACTGACCTTGGCCCGATCCAATTCCCGGTGGTTGGTCAGGGTGTGGTGAAATTCAATTTGGTCGATGGGAAGATATTCATAGCGTTTGGTGGCTAGCATATTCGATTCTCCGAGAAAGCGGGGTCCGCCTCGGGGTGTGTCGGCCTGGTGCCTATTCCCTTGTCCGGGCAGATAAGCAGTCACCATCGCATTTTTTCTAACGAAATTCAATCGTTTGGCATTGGCGATACGCGGCTCCTGCGGACGGTGGACGGCTTTGCGAGGCTAACCGAGTACTTTCATCATGATGGATAAGTAGTCTGTATAACCGATGGCGGCGGCCATGATAATTAGCAGCATGCCCTGAAAAATCGGGCGCTGCACAAACGGTTTATAGGTACCTTCGGCGTAGCGTTCCGCCAACTCGGAGAGGCTGGTCAGTTTACCGGCGAGGGATGAATCTTTCACGTTGCCATGATTGGCTATCGATAATCGGCGCAGGTTTTTCATGGCGTTTTGCTCGGTTTCATCCGCTAACGCTTTCAGGCGGAAGTCGCAATAGAACAAGTATGCGATGCAAAAGCCGATCACGATCAGCAGACCGGGCGGCGTATGCCAGTTATCGAAATAACTCATGCGCGCCAAAACCATCAGAGCGGCGGCGAATAGCGGATACGAGATCAGGCGGCTTGTCTGTTGCGTCATATCGCCGACCAAACGTATCGTCACCCAGTCCTGAAGGTACGCTGCATCGATATTCAATGTGTCGCTGTATTCCTTCGTCATGGACGCCGGCCAAGGCGCCGCGCGCGGAATGGTGCGGATAAACTGGATGATCGCTTGCGCTGCCTCGGTGACGCTGATCATCAAAAACAGGAATGCCGGCACCAAGATCGCCTTCAGCAGGATTAAATCGAGGTAATAGACGAAAGGGCCGCGATAAGGCGTAAAAGGCACGCCCAAGGACAAAATCACCACAAACGATAAGATCCACGCTAAAAATGTCAAAATGCTGATTCGCCTAACATGCATATTTCGTTTCAGTCGCCTGTCCAAATATCTATCATGCGCGTAACAGCGATTGTCGGCGGATACGCCGAACTTACCGCTGAAGTTCAGCTGTTCCCAAAGCAATAGCGGAAACTTGGCGGTTTCGATAACCCAATACACTGTGACAACCAGTGCGGCGAAGCGGATTGCCTCCGTCGACCACATGCTTACGCCTTCGATTAAGGCCAATGGTTCGGTTTGTAGGGTATTGAGCACGAAAGCCGCCAGTCCGCAGCCAATCGCGAAAGCGGTTAGCAACCAGACTCTTTGTCGGCGCAGCACGGCGGCTTTCACCGGGAGTTTGGCGGCAGTCGCGATTTTGATTTTGCGCCGAAAATACAGCCCTAGCCCGATCAATACGAATGCGCCGATTAAAATTTTCAATGTCAGGCGCGGAAATCTTGAAAATGGTTGCGCGGCTGCCGAATCCGGTGTCGAGGCGGTGTCGCTGAGATCGCCTCCGGATTGTATCAGGGTCTCCATAGGCCCTAAGGCATCACATTTTTGCCGGTCGGTTTTGCCGGTGTCCGTGTCGAGAGGGAAAGCTTTGCTACGGCCGATTTCATGCAAGGCGGGTTGATTGAATACCTCGCTGTCCAGCAATTGTTGGCGCTTGGTCGTATCGCACGCGGTTGCTGCGCCAGTCGCTTCGGAGGGCTCATGGTTGGAATCCCACAAGGCCATTTGCGCGGCTAAAAAATATGCAGTTTGATAGCTGTCGCGGAACGGCGGGATACGAGTTTGTAATGCCGGTGGTAATTGCAAACCGAAACTCGAGACAACAATCAGGTTACGAGCCCACTCGTTTTGCTCCGGGTGTAGAAGTCGGGCATCCATCACGTTTGTGAAATACCAAACATCCGGAAATTTGGCATGCAGCGCTTGCAGCACCAGTAGTTTGTCGTAGACATCGCTGCCGAGGATGCCGATGGCACCTATGGCTTGGTCGTGGTCTTCCAGTTCCTGTTCCAGTTCTTCAACCCTATCGGTTAACCGGCGCATGTAATCAAACTGACTGTCGCCGTCGGCATGCTCCATGGCTTTGGAAGCCTCGGCGGCACTGTTGGTATCATTGTTGCCGGATTTGTTGCCGGTGCTGGTACTACTTTGGCCGCGCAGGGTTTTGCCGTCCAAGCCTCGGAAATAGGTGTATTGGTGTACGTATTTTTGCAAGTAATTCGCGCAACCCGCTGTTGAAATCATGGGGTCGCGGCATGCGCCAAACGAGTGTTTTCCGTTCATGGCGGTTTCGACTAACGCATCGGCAAATGTGGTGCCAATATGGTAGGCGTACAGTGATTCGGTTTCGGAGATCAATACCACGTGTTTAGTGGGCTTAGCCAGCTCGGCTTGGTCGCCGATCCGTACGCCGCGGAGTTCCAGTTCCTGGCTCAGCGCGCCCGCCAGCTGGCTGTCGGTCGCCGTGGTGCGGAGGAACGACAGGTGATTTTTGAAGTGCTCGGCCAAGTTGCTCGGTTGATGGGCCGTTGCCGCTTGGTTGCCGTACATTAATTTACCTTCATCGACCGTTGCTCGGGGCGAATACATTCGAAACAACGGCGCGTCCTTGGGCTTGCCGACTTTCAGTGCCTCGCTCGCCATGGCTTGCAGATCGTCCGAAGTTGCCGGTCCCAGTACGTTGAGCTCTAGCTTGTTGTTTTTCTCGTAAAGTTTGCGCAAATTTTTGAAAAGATCTTTTAGCGGCTCATAGCCGAAGGCTTTGCTGTCAAGGTATAGCAGCAAAATAGGCGGATGTTTCTCCGCTTCCGGACTCCGGGCCATCGGTTGGGCTTTCCAAACCAAATGTTCGAATGCGATCAAGGTACTCGATTTGTTCAGCAGGTAATTGACGTAACCGATATGCTCCTCGTCGCTTGGGCCGTACTCTTGTTTGGAATTGCCGATTAACCCTGATAATACCGCGTAGCGGATACGGCGCCGGGTTTCCACGTCTTCTTGATAATGACCATTGGGCATTAGTGTGGCGATGACGATTTGCCGCCCGTCGGGAATGTCTTCCAAGTGGGACTGAAGGGTTTTTATCAATTCCTTCTGGTCTTTATATTGCTGATACCCCTGACTATTCACATTTTGGTTGGCGATGGCTTCGAATGGATCTTGCCACAAACGCGCGTCTATGTCGGACTTAAAGCCGGCTTGTTGCAATTGCGATAAGGACGCTTTATTGGGTCTGGAATCGTTGAAGGGGCTTTGGCCTACGAACAGGCTGCCGCCCAAAATGATCAATAGCACGCTTAATAAGTTAGGCGAGATCGCTGTGGATTTGTTTTCTTTAGACATAAGCGCCAATCTCTGATTGCGATGGAGAGTAGTGGGGCATACCCGGTTGTGCAACTAGACTAACACTAGAGGTTTTCGGCTTCAAAGGCAGAAACTAACAACGTTTTTTGTAAAATTGCACTATCGAGCAGGGCGCGGATTTCAAATTTCGCGAACCCAGACCATGAAATCCATGTTTATTTTCGCAACAACCAAGGATTGCCGCCGATAGCGGTGAGGTTGGTGGTCAGGGTTTGTTCGTTGGCAAAGCGTTGCAAGTAATGGGGGCCGCCGGCTTTCGGGCCGGTGCCGGACAGGCCCATGCCGCCGAACGGCTGCACACCCACCACCGCGCCTATCATGTTGCGGTTGATGTAAATGTTGCCGACCCGCGCGTGCTCTTGGATGTAACGCATATTGGCGTTGATGCGGCTGTGAATGCCCAGTGTCAAGCCGTAGCCGCTGGCATTGATGGCCTCGACCACTTTTGCCAGCTCGTTGGCTGGGTAACGGACTATATGCAGGATGGGGCCGAACACTTCGTGGTCAAGGAAGGATAGGGCAGGTATTTCCGCTAACGTCGGTGGAAAAAAACAGCCGTTTGTTAGATCGTCGGTCAAGGGCAGTTGATATAACAGCTTGGCGTCGTGTTCAAGCTTCTCGATGTGCTGTTGCAGGGCGGCTAACGCGCGTTGATCGATAATAGGGCCGACGTCGGTGGCAATATCCAGCGGCGAACCGACCCGCAGCACACGCATCGCGCCGATCAAGCGCGCAATGACGCTGTCGGCGATGTCGTCCGGTAGAAACAATACCCGCAATGCCGAGCAGCGTTGGCCCGCGCTGTTAAATGCTGATTGCAAG
This sequence comes from Methylomonas sp. Kb3, assembly GCF_002834115.1. NCBI lineage: Bacteria > Pseudomonadati > Pseudomonadota > Gammaproteobacteria > Methylococcales > Methylococcaceae > Methylomonas > Methylomonas sp. Kb3. The sequence goes on from NZ_PIZT01000002.1 coordinate 56,410, forward strand.
GCGTCCGTCACCAGCTGTTCCTGGTGCGCGGAGCTGTCGGCGATCATCGCGTTTTGCCCGCCGGTTTCGGCAATAAGCGTGGCGATGGCGCCGTTACGACTCGCCAGTTGCCGGTTGATATTCAGGGCGGTGGCGACGGAGCCGGTAAACGCCACGCCGGCGACGCGCTCGTCGCTCAGCAAATGACGGCCAATCTCGGCGCTCTCGCCCGGCAAAAACTGCAGTACCTGTTCCGGGACGCCGGCGCTATGTAACAGGCGCAAACAGGCCGTGGCCGTTAATGATGTTTGTAGCGCCGGTTTCGCGATTACCGTATTGCCGGCCACCAACGCGGCGGCGATTTGGCCGATGAAAATCGCAATCGGAAAATTCCACGGACTGATGCAGACAAACACGCCGCGCCCGACACTAAATAATTGATTGTCTTCACCGGTTGGACCCGGTAAGCGCAGTGGCTGAGCAAATTGTTCGACCGCGCAGGCCGCGTAATACCGGCATAGATCGACAGCTTCCCGCACTTCCGCCAGCGCGTCGCGCACGGTTCGGCCACCTTCGCGAATGCACAGCGCCACCAATTTCAGGCGCTGCTGCTCCAATAAATCTGCCGCTTTTAGCAGATACCCGGTGCGGGTTGCGACCGGGCATAAACGCCAGTCATCGAACGCGCGTGTGGCTTGTTGCAAGGCTTGTTCTATATCATTTGCGGAACTGAACACCACTTCGCCAACCAGGCTGAGCTGGTCGTGCGGACTATAAACCGGATGCGGTTCGCCATGCATTTGTTGACCAGCAATCAATGGTGCGGCTTGCCAAGTCTGGTCCGACATAGCAGCCAATTCATTTTGCAACTGCTGTAATTTCTCGGGATCGCTTAAATTCAGCCCCTGCGAGTTCTTGCGTTGCGCGCCGAATAAGTCAGTGGGAACAGTAAGAGGGTTAGTCTCGACTTCGTTTAACTGGTTCAAAGGATCGCCGGACAGCATGGCAGAGCTAATCGCCGGATTTTCGATTTGATTGATAAACGAGGTATTCGCACCGTTCTCCAGCAAGCGTCTGACCAAATAAGGCAACAAATCCCGGTAGCTGCCGACCGGCGCATAGACGCGGCAATTGATCGGGCGTTGATTGAGCAATTCATCATACAAAGCGCTCCCCATGCCATGCAGTCGCTGGAACTCAAACCCCGGATGCTCTTTGCCAAACTCGCAAATCGCCGCGACGCTGTGGGCATTATGCGTGGCAAATTGCGGATAAAAAGCTTGAGGCTTGGACAGTATCAGCCGAGCGCAAGTCAGATAAGACAAGTCGGTGGCAGGCTTTCGGGTGAACACCGGGTAGTCGTCCCAGCCGTTTTCCTGGGCGCGTTTGATCTCGCTATCCCAGTACGCGCCTTTTACCAAGCGAATGGGAATGATGCGCTTCTGGGATTCGGCCAATGCCGCCAGCCAATCGATCACCGCCAACGCGCGTTTTTGATAAGCTTGCACTGCCAGACCGAAGCCCGGCCAAGCGGCCAGCGCCGGATCGTCAAATACCGCCGCGAAAATATCCAAAGACATATCCAGCCGTTCGGCTTCTTCCGCGTCGACAGTCACGGAAATATTCGCCGCGCGGGCCAGCTTAACCAAAGCTAACAGTTTGTCGCTGATGGCCGGCACCGCATAACGCTGCTGTAATGGCTCATAACGCGGATATAACGCCGACAGCTTGATGGAAATGCCGGGGTTGGTAAATAAATCGGCTGTTGCTGATTCGGCCAGCGTTTCAATGGCATGCCGATAGGCCGCGCAATAGCGTTCCGCATCGTCTTGGGTTAAGGCCGCTTCGCCGAGCATATCGAAAGAATAGTGATAGGCCGGATTGCGGTCGGATTGTTTGATAGCCGCGTTTATGTTTTCGGCGATGACGAAATGTTCGGCCATTTGCTGCATGGCTTGCTTGATCGCTGCGCGGATCAGCGGCTCGCCCAGCCGGCTTAATAATCCATCGAAAACCCGCTGCCGAACCAGTTCTTCCATTTTGCCGCTGATCCATAAACCGCCACTAGCCAGATTGACTGCTACCGACTCGCTGTGCAACCAGTGGCTATACCAGTCGGCATCGGCGAGTTTATCGCGCAAGAACAGGTTTTGCGTGTCGCTATCCGGAATCCGCAGCAGCGCTTCGGCGATGCTCATCAAGACGATGCCTTCATCGCTGCTCAGGCTGTATTCGTGCAAGAAGGCTTCGAAAATGCCCGGCTGTTTATGCTTGGCGCGTACCGCTTCTATTAATGCCTGCGTAGAGGCGCCGATGGCCTGGCTATCGTAATCTCCCAACCTGGCGATTAGGCCGGAGATGGCTCGCGGCTCTGCTTGGGTAAATGCTTGATTGATGCGCCGGCGCAGTTCGGCTAAACGGTTGGCGTTGCTCATGGCTATCACCTGTTGGACTGACAGCCATAAGCATACCGCTATCCGGAAAAACCGGCTGGCTTGTTGGACCGGGTTTGCTCTGCTACTGTTGATGGTAAAGCACTGAACGCGCGAGGAGAAAACATGTCAGGCAGAATTGATTTTACGATGGGTTTTAATGCCGGAAAAACGGCCAAGGCCGGCGGCGACAGTAGCTACCGGGTTTATGTGTTCGGCAATTTTTCCGGTGTCGCCGTGCCCTGGGAGCAAAGCAAAATGCGCAAAATCGATGTCGATAACTTTGAGCAAGTACTGGCGCAAGTCACACCCACACTGGAAGTCAGCTCGGGCATCACGCTGCAATTTCCGGCGCTGGAGGATTTTCATCCCGATGCCTGGTTGGGAAAAGTCAAGCTGCTGGCCGATTTGCGGACTTTAAAATCGGAACTGGGCAACCCCAATACCGCCGCGCAGGCGGCGGCGAAAATTCAGGCCTTTTTTCCTGGCGTAGTCGCCAGCGAAGCAGCAGCGCCTGTGGCGGAAACGGAAAGCCAGGACGATATGCTGGAACGCCTGTTGGGGAAAAAGCCGGAAGGCGCGGTCGAGGCGTCCGATTCTCTGGATAGTTTGTTGAAACAGATTGTGGAGCCGCATGTCGCCAAAGACGCTAATCCGCAGCATGGGGTTTTAATCGATGTGATCGACGCCGCCACCGCACAGTTTGTGAAAGCCCTGTTACACCGGCAGGATTTTCAAGCCTTGGAAGCTTTGTGGCGGGCGACGTATGAATTGGTGCATGAAGAAGCGGCCGACGCGCAACAGCTCTATTTGCTGGATATTAGCCAAGCCCAATTGCTGGCGGAGCTGGAAAAAGGCGGCGAGAGCGTCGTCCAGCGTTTGCAGCAACATATTCAAACCGGTGACGGCGAGCAGGATGTGTTGATCGTGGCCGATTATCTGTTTGCCGATAATGCGGACGACAAAGCCTTGCTCGGTTATTGTGCGGATTTAGCCGCCAAATGCGGGGCGGGTTTTCTGGCGTGCGCAGGGAACGGTTTGGTGGTCGAGGCGTTGCAGAATGCCGCGGATTGGTTGGCATATCGCCAGCAGATCCAGGCCGACAGCGTGATCTTGACCTATCCGCGCGTGCTGATGCGTTTGCCTTATGGCAGCAAACGCGATCCGCTGGAGAGCTTGGCGTTTGAAGAGTGCACTAATATCCCGCAGACCAACGAGTTGTTGTGGGGAAATTCGGCCTTTTTAGCGGCCAGGGTATTGTTGAGAGCGGCTCAGGATGACGCGACACCCGAGCAATTCTTTTTTGCCGATGTGCCGGCGTTTAGCTACGAACTGGACGGCGAGCAGGTATTGCAGCCGGCGACGGAAGTGGTGTTGAACGAAGTGCAGGCGAATAATCTATTGGCGCAAAACATCATGCCGGTAGTCAGCTATCGGCAGCGGCAAGGCCTGCGCTTACTGGGGTTAGACACCCTGGCTTGACCGGTTTCGACCTAGCTGCGCCCGCATCTTTTCTGTATCCAGCTCGCCTTCCGAATGCGACACTACAATCGTGGCTACCGCATTGCCGACGATATTGGTCAAGGCCCGCGCTTCCGACATGAAACGGTCTATGCCCAGGATTAACGAAAGCGCCGCGACCGGTACTGCCGGCACTACCGCCAGTGTAGCCGCCAAGGTGATAAAGCCGGCCCCGGTGACACCGGACGCGCCCTTGCTGGTCAACATCGCGACCAACAACAGCGTTAATTGTTGCGTCAGCGTTAGATCGACATTCAAGGCCTGGGCGACGAATAGCGCGGCCATGGTCAGATAAATATTGGTGCCGTCCAGATTGAACGAGTAGCCGGACGGTATCACCAGACCCACCACCGACCGCGAGCAGCCCAGTTTTTCCAGCTTGTTCATCAAAGGCACCAGCGCCGATTCCGACGACGAGGTGCCGAGCACCAGCAACATTTCTTCCTTGATGTAGCGCAACAGCCGAAAAATATTGAAGCCGGTCAGTGCGGCTATGCTGCCTAGAATCAAGACGATGAACAAGCCGCAGGTCAGATAAAAACTACCCATCAGCGCGGCCAGCGGTTTCAATGCAGCCACACCGTATTTACCGATGGTAAACGCCATCGCCGCGCCGGCCCCGAACGGCGCCAGCTTCATGATCACGCTCATCATCGCAAAAAAGATGTGCGAGCATTCTTCGATAAACACATACACCGATCTGCCGGCGCTGCCCATTTGCTGCAAGGCAAAACCAAACAACACCGCCACCAGTAACACTTGCAGCAAATCGCCGGAACCGGTGAAGGCGTCGGTAAAGGTTTTAGGGATGATGTGCAGCAAAAAGTCGGCGGTGCTTTGCTGGCTGGCTTGTTTCACATAGCCGGACACCGCCTGCGCATCCAGCGTGGCCGGATCGACATTAAAGCCTTGGCCGGGCTTGAGCAGATTGGCCACCAGCACGCCCAACCCCAGCGCGAAAGTCGAGACGATTTCGAAATACAGCAAGGCTTTGACGCCCACCCGGCCAGCCTTTTTCATATCGTCGGCACCGGCGATGCCCAGCACAATAGTGCAAAACACCACCGGGCCTATCAGCATCTTGATTAGGCTGATGAAGCCGTCACCAATGGGTTTGAGCGAGATAGCGTGTTCGGCGTCCAGGTAACCGAAAAGGCCGCCGGCAACGATAGCCATTAGAACCCATAGATAAAGCCGGGCGGAGGAGCTGGCTGCTTGTGACGATGGCGGTTTGCTGAGGTTTTCCGAGTTCATGGTTTAGCGCGTGGCTCTTAGAATGTAGCGCGGGTGTTGAGCGCACTATCGGTTAAAAGCTGCGCGTATGGCAAGGATAAGTTACGAGGCCAACAGCCCGTCTTACGATGGTATGGAATCGTTCGTCGCCAACTTAAACCACAAGGCTATGGTGGACTCAATTATTGCAGTAAAAGGCTGCCGGAATCTTTTTGATTTAGACAAAGCGGCTGTTAGCGCCTTCCCGTTATTTGTCTTCCTTCTTGTCAAACACCCCGCTGAAGCTAAAGCCAATATCGATTTTGCCGATTTCCTCGATCACTTTCTGGCTCAATTCATCTACCGGCTTATCGGAAAACACCGCGTAGCGCATTAGATTTTCCGTGTAGGTTTGCTTGTCTTTGTATTGGCTGTAAAACGCGAACATCAACGCGGCGATGCCTGTCACCGTGGTTTGCACTATCGCCGACTTATACCATTCGCGCTCGCCCAGCCGGTCTTTCAACAACACCCCCAGCGAAGGCCACAAAAATACCGCCACCGCCGAAATCAGCGACAGCCAGAAAAACACTTTGTTTAAAATCGCATAACTCCTGGCTTTAACATACAAATCGTAAATCAACACCAGCTTGCGCTCTTCGTCTACAGTTGTAGGCTTTGCCGTGCCCGTTGCATCGGTCTTACAGACGGCGGTTTTGGCGTAATCCATCAACAACTTCGCGCTGGTTTGATTGGGGTTGAGGATGCTCACCACATCTTTATCGCAGGATTCCGACGCGCAGCCGCTCAGCGCAATCAGTGCCACCGTGATCAACAGAAACTGACGCATGGTTTTGCTCCGTATCGATTTAGTGGGGCAATTGTGACATAAGCGGCGTGATGGATTGTCCGTAAAATAATGCCCGGCGAGATTTGGCAGAGTGTTTTTCGGTAGTGTTTTTCTGCGATGGGATGTCTCGAACTTTTGGGGATCGACAAACATTTGCCCTTTACAGTCTGTGGCATTATCTGGTTGATTGACTAAAATTTATCGTTACCAATTATTGTAACTCGAAGACATTATAAATGCGGCGAGAAATGTTGAATATTTTCTAGAAACTGCCTCATCTCTGACTAATTTCTGGAAAGTATAGGGACAGCATGCAACCGCTTGTTATGCTACTCGTGATATTTCGTAATTAAATGAATTTTGGATTTAGCGGTGCAAAAGATGCGTAGCAAACACAAGGAAATAAAAAAATTTATAAAATCTAATATTTGTTTTCTATTTTTATTTTTTAGTTGCATCGCTGAAGCAAATAAGCCAGGTTATGTTGGCCCTGTAATAAAAGAAATAAAATTTTCGTTAGAAGATAAAAATGTTATTTATGCGGTTATCGGAAATTCAGATAAATTCATAAGTTTCGATAAAGGCTTATCGTGGGCTTATCAGAATCGAAGGACTAGCTATCTTTTGACATAAAAACTAGAAATACGAGCAAGAATAATATGGGCGAACTTTGTGTTGATGGAGTAGAGGCGCCTTCGTCGCCTAATATTATTTATGCAATTTGTTATAGAGACTCCAATTCAGGAGGCCATAGCAACTTCAAGAAAAGCATTGACTATGGCGAAACATGGGAAATACTAGGTGATGGTTTACCAGGCAGTTGGTTTGCCACCATTTTGGCTGTTGACCCGCGCGATCCTAACCTATTGTTCGCAGGATGGCTTGGCGGCGGGCTCTTCCGGTCGCTGGATGGCGGTAAAACTTGGAAGCCGTCCGACAAGGGTTTGATCGATAAACACGATCCCGCTCGACGATATTTGATGCAACCGGACTTGCACAAGGCGGTGCTCGATAATGATTTAAAGCAGATTGAAAAATTATTAAAGAGTGGCGCCAATATTGAAGAGATGGCCGAAGGAAAATCGCCGCTATTGTTGGCTATTAACTTGGGCCTTGTAAAAGCCGCCAAAGTGCTTTTATCGCATGGCGCTAATATTCATGTCCGAGATTCTAATGGGGCGTCGGCGCTCTATTTCGCAATTAATAGTAAAAATTCAGAATTGGCAGAGCTTGTATTCAATGCTGGCCTTAAGTTAGATGAGCCGATTTCGACAGCATTTCTTTCTGATCCTCTAATGTATAGTATCGATGCGCCAATAAATATCGAATTGATTAAGCTTTTGGTAAAGAAAGGTGCTAGTTTGGATATCCCCTATTTGATGGCGAGGGCAATAGACTATAATTTGAATTACCGAGACTCAGATGCTAAGCAACTTGAGTTGGTAAAATTTCTTTTTCAGAAAGGTGTGCCGTTGGATTATGAAAACAACGGCAATAATTTGGTCCATTATGCTGCGTGGTTATGCAAGCCCGATATCGTCCGATTTTTTCTGCAAAAAGGTCTTTCTGCCAAAATAACGAATGCATCGGACTTGCGTCATCCAGCTGATGGAAATTTGGCTTGCTATCAAGAATCAAAACACTAATAGATCAGTTGTCAAAATAGAGTTTTGGGGCTTTAAAATGTATTTTTCATAATAATATTATCAATTTTTTTGTTACGTGATTTTTATCGTCTGATGCATAAAATAGTTTCGCTTTACGTTTGCGCCACCTTTGCCTGTTGGTTATCAAAAGACGTGAGAGCGGAAATAGCCGCCGAACCTACGACCAACCAAGGAGACACAATTTTACGAGTAGATCAGACGAGAACTGACTACGCTTTGAACGGAGCGGGTATCACCGTTGCCGTCATCAGCGACAGTTTCAATTGTCTGGGCGGCGCGGAAATTGGGCAAGCCAGCGGCGAATTGCCACCAACAGTGACGGTAGTGAAAGAAGCTGATTGCAAAGGCGAAAAGACGCTCGATGAAGGCCGGGCGATGCTGGAAGTGATACATGATCTGGCGCCTGGCGCCAATTTGCTGTTTCACGCGATGGGCGACAATCCCGGCGATTTGACGTACGCCTTGAATCAAGTGGCCGATCACGGTGCGCAAATTATCGTTGATGATGCGGTGTATTTTAGCGAACCAATGTTTCAGGATGGGCCTGCATCGCAAACGATTGATCGGCTGGTAGTCGAACGCGGCATCGCTATTTTCTCGTCGGCAGGCAACGCCGGTCTTAACAGCTATCAATCCGCATTTGCCGATAGCGGTCGCTATCCTTTGGGCGAAAAACATGGCGTCGCCCACGACTTCAATCCCGATCCTAACAAAATCGACATCTGCCAAACGATTACTGTCGGCGCCGATGCGTTTACTGTATTGAGTTTGCAGTGGGACCAACCGGCCAAGTCGATTAGCGGCGGTAATGGTTCGGCTAATGATCTGGACGTTGTGGTTTACGACGATCCGGCCTGCAAGCGCGCCAGTCAAGCCTGGGTCATCGGTGGTTCAACCGATAATTTGGGTGGGGACCCCGTTGAAGTGGTCGGATTCGATAATAAAGGCAACCGCCGTCGAAAAACCGTCGGTTTGAGCATTTTGAAAGTGGCCGGTCCCTTGCCTAGCTTACTCAAATACATCCTGAGCGGCAGCTCGCTACCTAGCGAACACCCAAGTATCGACGAGTACCGCAACGCCCCAAAAAGCATCACTTCGGTATTCGGCCACGCTAACGCGGCAAGTGTGTTCAGCGTCGGCGCCGTCGAAGTCGGCCAAGGCAAAAAGCCGCTGGTGCCGAGTTATTATTCTTCGCCCGGCGGTTTGCCGGTCTTATTCGATAATCAAGGCAAGCGTTTAGCCGAGCCTGTCGTCCGGCAACATGTCGATGCCGTGGCTCCCACCAACGTCAATACCAGTTTCTTTTCCAAAACCCGTCCGGACCCTGAAAAAGACGGCAAGCCTAATTTCACCGGCACTTCTGCTGCTGCTCCCCATGCCGCCGCAGTGGCTGCTTTGGTGCTGCAGGCTGCGTCGAAAAAAGGTCTGAGTTTGCAGCCTCTCGAACTTTACGACGTGTTACGGCGTAGCAGTTTGGATTTGGGAGACATCGGTTATGACTCGTCAACGGGATATGGGTTGCTCGCCGCCGACAAAGCTCTGAAGGCTTTGTCCAATGAGTAATAATTCCCGCATATCGGGGCGATAAGCTTTATTAAGCAACTAGGGATCACCATGCGTAAATTACTGAGTTCTGCCGCGTTACTGTTGATACAGGCATGTACAACAGAAAAGCCTTTAGATAATCCGATCAACGATACCCTCATTCCATTTCCTGTCGAGCAACCACTGAGTTGCAGTTTCGGAAATCTGGAGTTGAATGACAATGTTGTTGTCTTGGCGGCTGGCGGCGGAGAGGGTAAAGAGCTTGATTTTGTCATAGAGCAAAAAAGCGGTAATGCTGCTAAAAAAATAGATGTTGCAGTCAACTCAATCGATAAACCGGTTGTATTGATGCTGGGTACTTATAACCCCACGATTTGGAATATAGGCTGGACGCCTGGCACCAAAATTTTAGCCGTTTCCGTTTTTGGTTATCACAAACAACGTGTTTCCGGATTACCGGCCGGTACGCCGGTATTGGCAAGTAGCCATGATGAAGGTGGCCCGTGCGAATTAACGGCTCTAACAAACAATAAAACGGGTTCGAATGAAGACAAACAAGCCCAGCAACTTTTTAATCGGCCGATAGCGGGTTTTAGTCGAGTGTCGAGAGGTAAAGTGTCGATTGGCGCCCCTATAGCTTATGGTGTGAGTTTGGTGACTTCGAACGCAACCCCACTCGAATCATTTCGTGAGCCGAATACACCGCTAGCCGGGAGTGCCGGCTTGGAACAGGCCTTGAAGGAAAACATATTAAGAAAGGCAACATTAAACGATGTCGCGGAATGGACCAGATTGCTTAAACAAAAGTATGCGCAAATGCATAAAAAGCCACCTGATATTCCTCCGTATTTGGATAACGCATTTATGGTCTTGAAAGAATTTGTCTGTCCTGCCGGCTTATATGGAAGCCATTCTGCAAATTTCTATGTCGCCAAAGGAGTTCCTTACCCGAAGGGCGATTGCGGCCATTCGAGTATTTACGATTTCAATTCCATGATGCTCGAATGTAGTGCGGGTAGTGCTTGTGGGGAAGATATCCTTAACGGAAGAATCGGCGCAGGCGCGATGCGGCGCATGACGACTATTAACTCGGGTCCTAGTAAGCCCGGCGATTAAATAGAGGAAGCGTGTCGGAAAACTATTGGACTACAATCGTCGAATGCAGATAAACATTCGGCATTGGATATTTGTGTTCGGTTTGTTTTGTAAACGCTGATTGCATACTGGTCTACTTACGCTATCTGCGCGTAAGCAGACGCTGAAGAACCGGAGTTAAAGGCAACTCTTGGCGGATTTTTCAGTAGTCCCGGCAAGATCAGCGAAAAAACCCTTAGATTTCCCCCAAGGCTAAGCTATGCAAACACCCCCAAACAAACTCTTTTGCACCGCCCAAATCCGCGAAGCCGAGCGTTATGTGATCGACGAACTGGGGATTCCTGGTAGGGAATTGATGCGGCGGGCCGGATACGCGCTGTTCGAGCAAATTCGGCGGCGTTGGCCGGAACGCGCCGCGATCACGGTGTTTTGTGGCGGCGGCAATAATGGCGGCGACGGTTATGAGGTGGCGACGCTGGCCTTGCAGGCTAATTATCAGGTAACCGTTTACGCCTTGACCGATCCGCACGGTTTGTCGAGCGATGCGCTTGCTGCGTATCAAGATTTTTTAAATGCTGGAGGTTGTGTCAGCGACTTCGAAGCCGGGCAATCCAGGCTGCAAGGCGTGATCGTCGATGCCTTATTCGGAATTGGTTTGAGTCGCGAAGTCGGGCAAGGTTATGCGTTAGCCATCGCCGCAATTAACGATTCAGACTGTCCGGTAGTTGCCGTGGATGTACCGTCCGGTTTACATGCCTACACGGGTTCGGTATTGGGCTGCGCGGTTAAGGCCGATGTGACGGTGACTTTTATCGGTTTGAAGTGCGGCTTGTTTACCGGCGCAGCGACGGAATATTGCGGCGAGATTATTTGCAATAATTTGGATATCGACGCCGCAGTGTTGGCGGCAATGCCGCCGTTCGCGGAATTGCTGGATAAGTTAGCGTTACCGCGTCGTTCGCGGACGGCGCATAAAGGTCATTTTGGTCACGTACTGCTGATCGGCGGCAATCTGGGTTATACCGGGGCGATTCGTTTGGCGGGTGAGGCGGCCTTGCGTTCCGGGGCCGGACTGGTTAGTATCGCCACCCGCGCCGCGCATAGCGGGCTGATCAATATCGGCCGGCCGGAGTTGATGTGCCACGGCGTGGAATGCGGCGAAACGCTGCACGCCTTACTGGATAAAGCCAGCGTCATCGTGATCGGGCCCGGCCTTGGTCAGGACGATTGGGCCAGGGAAATGTTTGGTACCGTCATGGGTCGCGATAAGCCTTGCGTGCTTGATGCCGACGCGCTGAATTTGCTGGCGGAGCAACCGAAGCGCCACGATAACTGGGTTTTAACACCGCACCCCGGCGAAGCCGCGCGCTTGTTGGCATGTAATACCCGGCAAATCTCGGCAGACCGCTTTGCAGCCTTATCGGATATTCAGAGTCAGTACGGTGGTATCTGTTTGTTAAAAGGCGCCGGTACCTTGATTAGCAACGGTGAAACGGTATATGTCGGCACCACCGGTAATCCCGGCATGGCCAGCGGCGGCATGGGCGATGTGTTGTCCGGCTTGATCGGCGGTTTGCTGGCGCAAGGCTTGAGTTTGGAGCAGGCGACTAGGCTGGGTGTTTATGTGCATGGCGAAGCGGCTGACAGTCTGACTGCAGAATTGGGCGAGCGCGGCTTGTTGGCCGGTGATTTGCCGGAACGAATCAGGAAATTATTGAATTAATGAACATCACGCTGGAAACCCCCGAAGATACCGAAGCGCTGGGCGCCGCGCTTTGGCAAGCCTTGCCGGCAAAATGTCTGCTGTTTTTGTACGGCGATTTGGGTGCCGGCAAGACGACGCTGGTGCGCGGCTTATTGCGCGCTGCCGGCCACTCAGGCGCGGTGAAAAGCCCTACTTACACCTTGGTCGAGGAATACGAAGTCGATGGCCGGCGCTTGTTTCATTTTGATTTGTATCGGCTGAAGGACCCCGAGGAATTGGAGTGGATGGGCATGGACGATTATCTCAACCAAAACGCATTGTGCTGCATCGAATGGCCGCAAATGGGTGCCGGCTTTCTGCCCAATGCCGATGTGGAGGTTAGCTTGAATTATTTTCAGCGGCAACGTACCGCTGAAATCAATGTGTTAGCAAAAAATCGGCTTGGCGACATAAAACTAAACTGGAAAAACAATAACCTACTGCTATAATTTCAACGAAGTTGTCACTAGTGGAAATGTGGGGTATGCAGCAGATGTCTAAAATTTTCTGGATATGGGGTTTGTTATTACCCACGTTTTCGGTGCTCGCGGCTCAGACTGAACTGGGTCCGATCAGTTATTCATCCACCAATCAACTGCTGGTCAATTTGCCGAGCACGGTCAAGCATCATGCGTTTGTGTTGAAAAGTCCTAATCGTCTGGTTATGGATTTTAGCGATGCCAAAATGGCGCAGGATTTGAATCAACCGGTTGCGGATCATCCCTTGTTTGGTTTTGCCCGCAGCGCAATGCGTAACAACAAGGATTTGCGTATCGTCGTCGAATTGAAAGCTGATGCGGACGCCAAAGTCGCGATGGTCGGTAAGAATTTACAAATCGATTTGGCGGCAAAAGATCAGCCAGCGCAGCCGCAATTGACAGCCAAGCCGGCGGAAAGAGCATTTACTCCGGTTGCGGCGGTTAAAACGGAAAAGCCGACAGCTACTCCGGAGGTTGCTGCTTCCGAAAAAGCCGATAAATCCACTAAAAAATCCGAGACCACTGCCAAGCCTGTCACGGTTAAATCCGTCGCCAAAGCCAAGGGCCGAAACATCATTGTGGCCATCGACGCTGGTCATGGCGGCAAAGATGTCGGTGCGCAGGGCGCGAACGGCACGCAAGAAAAAGACGTGGTGTTTGCGATTGCCAAGAGTCTACAAGGCATGGTTAACAGCCAGCCGGGCATGAAAGCGGTGATGATTCGCGATGGTGACTATTTTGTGAAATTAAACGAACGCCGCCGTATTGCCCGAGCGGCCAAGGCCGATTTGTTTGTGTCGATACATGCCGATGCGTTTAGCGACAGTCAGGCGCACGGTGCTTCGGTTTATACGTTGGCCAATAAAGGCGCGTCCAGTGCCGGCGCCACGTGGCTGGCTAACAGCGAAAACGCGGTGGATGGCGGTGCTGGCGAGGACAGAGATGACACCTTGACCTCGGTGTTGATGGATTTATCCAATAAGGCGGCGAAGGAAGCCAGTCAAAACATCGGTAATAAGGTGTTGAGAAGCGTGAAGGGTGTTGGTCATTTGCATCGCAATACCGTGCAAAAAGCCGGATTCGTCGTGTTAAAGTCGGCGGAAATTCCGTCTATCCTGGTCGAAACCGCATTTATTTCCAATCCGGAAGAAGAGCGCCGTTTAAACACCAAGGCTTATCAAAACAAAATGGCCTCGGCGGTATTTAGCGGCATCGTCGGTCACTTTAAACAATATGCGCCGGCCGATACGATGATGGCGCAGCTTAATCGTTCCGGCAAATCCAAAGCTGTGCAATTGGCGGCAGTGGATGTGGATACTAGTGAGTCTGTGGCTAAAGCAAAACCGGAACAAAAACCGGTGTTGGCGGCTAGAGAGCTGGATGCCGCTCCCGCCACAATCGCGAGCAACAGTGCCGGCACGCATCATGTGATTAATCGCGGCGAAACCCTGTCCGGCATCGCCCAGCAATATGGCATAAGCATGCGAGCCTTGCGGATGGCCAATGCGATGAATGACGGCAATGTTCGGGTTGGTCAGGTGTTGCAGATTCCGCATGACAGCTGATTAAACTATCTTAAAGCGGGGCGAATCATTTCGCCCCGTTTCATTTCCATCCGCTAAAATACGCGCTTTTGTTTGAGCGCGGCCGATGCGGATTCATGCTTTACCTACCCAATTAGTCAATCAAATCGCCGCCGGCGAGGTGGTCGAACGGCCGGCGTCCGTGGTCAAAGAGCTGGTGGAAAATTGTTTCGATGCTGGCGCCACCCAGATTCAAATCGATGTGGAGCAGGGCGGCACCCGGCAAATCCGAATCCGCGACAACGGTTGCGGCATCGTTAAGGATGACCTGGCTTTGGCTTTATCCCGGCATGCCACCAGCAAGATTGCTTCGTTGGATGATTTGGAGCATGTGATCAGCATGGGCTTTCGCGGCGAGGCCTTGCCCAGCATCAGTTCGGTGGCGCGTTTGACTTTGATTTCCCGTACTGCGGATGCCGATTGTGCCTGGCAAGTCAGTGCCGATGGCACCGAGCAAAACTTCGATCCGCAACCCGATCCACATCCGCCCGGTACCACGGTGGATGTCCGCGACCTGTTTTACAACACCCCGGCCCGGCGTAAGTTTTTAAAAGCCGAGAAGACCGAGTTTTCCCATATAGAGAGCCTGATTCAAAAATTGGCTTTGGCGCGTTTTGATGTCGGTTTCCTGTTGAATCACAATCAGCGCGAAGTGCTGAACCTGAAACCGGCGGACACCCAAGCCGCCCAGGAAAAACGCATTGCGGCAATTTGCGGTTCGGCCTTTGTCGAGAATTGCGTGAAAATCGATTTTGCCGCATCCGGTTTACATTTACACGGCTGGGTTGGCTTACCGACCTTTTCGCGCAGCCAGCAAGACATGCAGTTTTTCTACGTCAACGGTCGCTTAATCAAAGACCGCTTGGTGGCCCATGCGGTGAAGCAGGCCTATCAGGATGTGCTTTACCACGGCCGGCATCCGGTGTTTGTGTTGTACCTGGAGCTCGACCCAGCGCTGGTTGACGTCAATGCGCATCCGACTAAATTGGAAGTGCGGTTTAGGGAAGGGCGGATGGTGCACGATTTTCTGTTTCAGGCCTTGCATCGCAGCTTGGCCGATCAACGACCCGGCGCTACCGCGGTGGCGCAGCACATTGAAACTGTAGGCGAAGTTTCGCCTGCGCAAGCGCCGATGACGCAGTTGCGGACGCCTTTGAATCAGCAAATCTCTTTACCGCTGACGACGCCGGAGTCGAGTGTGGATAGCATGTCGCAACGGCCTACACCTGAAGCATTCGGCGCTTATCGCTACCCGTCGGAGCGAGCCAATTTGTCGGATGTGGCCGAACAAATCACAGCCTACGGCAAGCTGTATCCGCAGACCGAACGCGCCAGCCCAACCCAGCCAGTAGGCGAGTCGGCGATACCCCCGCTGGGTTTTGCCTTGGCGCATATCCACAATATTTACATCCTGGCGGAAACGACCAATGGCATTATTTTGGTGGATGCCCACGCTGCCCATGAGCGGGTGACGTATGAACGGCTGAAACAGCATTACCACAATCGGGCTATCGTCTCTCAGCCCTTACTGTTGCCGATCAAATTGCAAGTCACCGCCGCCGAGGCCGATCTGGCGGAGCAAGAGCACGAATTTTTTATGAATCTGGGGTTCGAAATCAACCGTTCCGGCCCGGAAACAGTGGTGCTCAGAGCCACGCCGGCCCTGCTGGCAAAAGCCAATGTCGATCAGTTGGTGCGCGACATTCTGGCCGATCTGGCCACTCACGGCGTCAGCCATAAAGCACTAGAAAGTATTAACGCGATTTTGGCGACCATGGCTTGCCACAGCTCGGTGCGGGCCAAGCGCAAACTCAGCATCGAAGAAATGAACGCCTTGCTGCGCGACATGGAACAAACCGAGCGCATCGGCCAATGCAACCACGGCAGACCGACCTGGGTGGCGCTGAGCCATCAGGACTTGGACCGGTTTTTCATGCGCGGGCAATAAATGAGCGAGTTGCAAAAACCGTCGGCCATTCTGTTGATGGGGCCGACCGCATCCGGCAAGACCGCGCTGGGCGTGGCGCTGGCGCAAGCCTTGGACACCGAAATCATTAGCGTCGATTCCGCCTTGGTTTACCGTGGCATGGACATTGGTACTGCCAAGCCCGACATCGTCGAGCGCGGCGGCGTGCCGCATCATTTAATCGACATTCTCGATCCCCATGAGAGTTTTTCCACCGGCCAATTCCGTGACCGCGCTTTGGCGTTGATGGCGGATATGACTGAACGTGGCAAGTTGCCGATTTTGGTGGGAGGGACGATGCTGTACTTCAGCGCCTTGACCCAAGGTTTGGCGCAATTGCCGGCAGCCGATCCGGAAATTCGCCAGCGATTGGACCACGAATTGCAAACCTTGGGGAAAGACGCCTTGCATGCCCGTCTGGCGCAAGTCGATCCGCAATCTGCGGCGCGAATACACATCAACGACCCGCAACGTATTCAACGGGCGTTGGAGGTCTTTGAAATCAGCGGCCGGCCGTTATCCAGTTTCTTCGACGCCGATCAGCAAGCCGAGCATCCGTATCGGTTTATCAAATTGATTATCGCGCCTGAGCAGCGTAGCACCTTGCATGACAAGATTGCCGAGCGCTTCGATCTGATGTTGAAACAAGGTTTTCTCGACGAAGTGCAGGCTTTATGGCGACGCGGCAATCTGGACGAAAGCATGCCGTCGATACGCTGTGTTGGGTATCGGCAGGCTTGGTCCTATCTAAGCGGCGAATACGACCTGGCAACCATGCGGGATAAAGCTATCATCGCCACTCGTCAGTTGGCCAAGCGCCAATTTACCTGGCTACGCAAGGAGCAGGACGCCCAGCATTTGATTACCGGTTCTAAAGACCTAGTCGGGCAAGCCTTGGCCTATTGCTGCGCCTATGACTAAAGCCGAACAACGCCAAATCGCCTACGCAGCGCGTCATGCGCAGGCAGATAAAGATGCGATCAGCGCCGACATTTGCCGGCGTGTTGTCGAGCAAGCCTGGTATCAAGCAGCTAAGACGGTGATGTGGTATTTACATTGCCGTTCAGAGGTGCAGACGCTGCCTACCGTAGCCGCAGAGCTAAATTCGGGTAAGCGCATAGTCGTACCTTATTGTACGGTCGATACGGTGGGTCATAAGCAATTGGGATTGTGGCAGCTGGAATCACTCGACGAATTGCAAGCGGGCATGTGGAATATTCTCGAACCGCCGCGGGCACGTTGGCTGGAGCCGGCTAAGCAAGTGGTTGCTGATGAGCTGGATGTCGTCGTCGTGCCCGGCGTGGCGTTTGACAATCAAGGCGGACGCTTGGGCAACGGTGCCGGTTATTACGACCGGCTACTGCAAAAAGTGCGGCCCAACGCGGTGTTGGCGGCGATTTGCTATGAAGCCCAACTATTGCCGCAGGTGGCGATGGATACACACGATGTGTTTATGGACTATGTGCTTACCGAGCACGCGATTTATTCAGGCAACAGGCATGCTCAACGATGAATTGGCTCGAGCTAAAGCAACAAATTCCCACCAGCCCCGCCTTGGTGCTGGACGAAGCGCAAATTCTCGCCAATCTAACACCGCTACAAGCGCTAAAGCAGGCAAGCGGCTGCAAGATTTTGTATTCGATGAAGGCGCTGCCGTTGGCGGCATTGCTGGCGCTGATAAAAGATCAAATCGACGGCTTTTCGGTCAGTTCCTTGTTCGAGGCGCGACTGGCGAAAGAGGTTTTGGGTGACGGCGGCAGTATTCATTTGACCACGCCGGGCTTGCGCCCCGACGAGTTCGCAGAGTTGGGCCGGCTTTGCAGTCATATCAGTTTCAATTCCTTGCCGCAGCATCAGCGGCTAAAGGCGTTGGCTGACGGTTATTCGCCAGGTTTGCGAGTTAATCCCAAGCTGTCTTTTGCTGACGATCAGCGCTATGACCCGTGCCGGCCGCATTCCAAATTGGGGGTCGATATCGAACTGCTGAGGGATGGTTTGCCGGCCAATGTGGAAGGACTACATTTTCACACGGTATTTGCCTGCCGGGATTTTAGGCCCTTGCAACAGACGCTGGAAAAGCTGCGGCCCATTCTAAAATGCAATCGGCTTAAATGGCTGAATCTGGGCGGCGGCTATTTGTATCACGCCATCGCCGATCACCAAGATATTGCCGAATTGATCAGGGATGTGCGAGCCGAATTTGGCGTCGATGTGTATCTGGAGCCGGGTAAGGGGCTGGTCGGTAATGCCGGTTATTTACTGACCACCGTGCTGGATCGCTTCGTCAGTGACGGCAAGCAGGTGTTGATTTTGGACACCTCGGTGAATCATCATCCGGAAGTGTTCGAATATCAGATGAAACCGCGCTTGCTGGAAGAAGAGGGTGCCGGTGAACAATCGGCAATTTTGGCGGGCTCGACCTGCCTGGCCGGTGATGTGTTCGGCGAATATCGGTTTAGGCGGATTCCGGCGGTTGGCGACCGATTAGTGTTTGCTGATGTGGGGGCGTATTCGCTGATCAAGGCCAACCGGTTTAACGGTTATCAATTGCCGGATGTTTACAGCGTCAATCCGGCCCGCTGGGTGCTGCAAAAGCGTGATAATTATGCCGATTATCGCCGGCAATGGGCGAATAGCGGCGATTAGCGTTTCGCTGCCGGTTTTACGTTTAAGGGTGGGCGTGCGGCGGCGCTTGCTCTTGGTCCAGGCCGCTCATTAGCGCTTCCATCTTCTGAATACTGGCATCGCAACCTTCGATGCTTGCTTGTACCTTGGCTTTAAAGCGCAGGCCCATGTGTTCGCCATCGCTTTCCCGTTCCGCATATTCGTTCAACAGATGACAGGCATCGTGCATGGATTGTTCGGCATTTTCGAAGGCCTCATTATCCGGCAATTGCTCGGCTTCACTGAGCATCATCAGTCGGCTTAATAGCGCACTCTGGTGGCGGAATACCGATTCGGCGTAGTCGGCAAAGCTGTCGTGTTGGCTATTGGCCGGCACGCTGGCGCAACCTATTGCACCGCATACTACCAATGTAAATAGAGTCAGAAACTTCAAACGCGGTAAAACCATCGGCATCGTGTTTAAGCCTTTTGCGCAGTAAAAATGCAATATTCGGTGAGTTTTTCGGTAAACAACTGATGTTGGGCCAGGCCGACCAAATAGTTGGCGGTTTGTGCCTTGGAACGCAGCCCCAGCCATTGGCTGATGGTTTGTACCGGTTTCAGGCGTTTGGCGACTTTGTACATGTGTTCGACCGATGCCCGGGTTTGGGCGGTAATGTCGTGGCAAACAATCGTTTGAAAACCTTGCTGTTCCAACAAGTCAGTAAATTCGTCGCGCGCACACAGATTCGGTACGGCCCAGCCGTTCAAACAGGTCACGACCGCCTGCCATTGCTGTTCGTTAAATTGCCGCTGCAACACAAAGCCGTCGCAAACCACAATCCGGCCGCCAGGCTTTAATACCCGCCAGGCTTCGCGCAAAAAGTCGCCTTTTTTTAACGCATGACAAGAGCTTTCCAAAGCCCAGACGACATCAAAAGAGGCGTCGGGGAAGGGCGTGGCGCAAAAATCCGCGACTTCGAAATCGACTAATTCTGCAACGCCGTGGCGCTTGGCGTGCTGACGAGCATAGTCGGCTTGCTTGGCGCTGATGGTGATGCCGGTTACCCGATTGCCGTGTTGTTTAGCCATCCAGATCGTGCTGCCGCCGATGCCGCAACCGGCGTCCAGGACTTTGTCGCTGGCCTGAATCCCGGCCTTTTCATAAAGTACCTGATTTTTGTTCAGCAAGGCTTGATGTTGATCGTAAGGCTTGGCCTCGTCCCAATAACCGTAATGCAAGGCCAGATTGTCGCGGTTGCACCAAGCTACCAGATAATCGTTGTAACAGTCATCGTAGTGCTTGGCGGCGTCGGCCTGTAGTTCGCTGCTGGATAATTCGGTGTCATCGCGCAGGCTTTGGTCGCGGTAATCTTGGTTGGGTTCTAGGGTGTACATCGTAGCGGGAATCGAGGAACGGGACGGCTGAGCGTAAGGCAAGGTAAACGGCCGAATTAGTTGGGTTGCCGGCCATTATAATTCAGATCGGCGATTCGCTTCATGTTAGCCGACAGATTGTTGAATTGCGGGTGATTGATTTCCAGCAATGCAAATATCTGTTTTATGGTTAAGTCTTTGATTTGTTCCGGTTCCATGCCAAAGCGAATCTTGAACAAACGCCGCTGTTTACCGACCGGTAGTGACGCCAAAATTTCGCTTAAACGCTGATCGATCAATTGTCTAGCCAAGGCCATTTCCGGGCTTAAGTTTTTATCTATCGCTTGGGGCTGGGGTTGGATAGGCGCGGGAGCCGGCTGATTTGCCGTGGCCGCGCGCTGTCGCATCTCCTGCAAACGTGAACTTTTGCCTGGATTGACCAGCAAGGAATCCGCTGGACGGCTGGGTAATTTATCCATGATGTTTGTTGTGGTGAGAATGTGCGGGATCGTGAATCAAGTTGCGGATGACTACCGAAGCGCAGACGCCGCCGAATGCCGCCGGCAAATAGGAAATCGTGCCGTAAGCCGACTTTTTATAATTACTGCCGTCGGTAAACATCAACGAATCTTTATTCACCACTTCCGGCGAAAACACCACTTTCACGCCGCGGCTGATGCCGTGTTTGCGCAGGCGGATGCGAATGAATTGGGCGAATGGGCAGTTATAGGGTTTTGGAGATGTCTACCACCTTTAGGTGCGTGGGGTCCATCTTGCCTCCTGCACCCATGGAACTGACGATTTTCATTTTGTTGGTTTTGGCGGCGCGAATCAGGTGGATTTTTGGGGTCAAACTGTCGATAGCGTCGACGATGTAATCGTAATGGGTGGTCAGCAAGTCGGCGGCGGTGTCCGGGGTGATGAATTCGTGGCGGATATGCAATTTCAAATCCGGATTGATCGCCAGCAGACGCTCACCCATGATGTCGGCCTTGGATTGGCCGTGGGTGGTGGACAGCGCCGGTAGTTGCCGGTTGCGATTGCTCGGGTCGACCACGTCGCCATCGACGATGGTCATTTCGCCGATTCCGGCCCGGCAGATAAATTCGGCTGCAAACGAGCCCACGCCGCCCATGCCCACTACCAACACATGGGATTGTTGGAGCTTGTCCAGTTTGGGCTTGCCGATGAGGAGTTCGGTGCGAGAGAGCCAGCTTAAATCAGTCATGCAGAAATACTCGTTTGAAATTGCTCAGGATTTGTTGGCGCAAGGTTGCGATGTCCAAATCAAGCATTTTAGCCGCTGCGGCATATATCGCGTCAATGGATACGTTTGCGGTGTCGGTTTCCAGGAACAAGCGATCAGCTGGCGTGCAACTCAGAGCTTTGCCGGCATGGCTGCGAGGATTTAGCAATGCGGCGCCAAAGGATAGATAAAGCCCGTGTCTCAGTAATTGTTCAGCCATGGCGGGTTTGCCGTTAAAGCCGTGAATGACCCAGGGCGTCTGGATGTTTGGAGTGGATTTTTTAATCTGGATCAGCTCGTTGAAGGCGCGCACGCAATGAATCATCAACGGTTTGCCAAGTTGGTTGGCGAGCTTGATCTGGCCTATGAATGCGGGGATTTGCATGGCCAACGGCGTGGCAATAGCTTTGTCCAGTCCGCATTCGCCAATTGCCAATAGCTGTGGATCCTGGCTTGCTGCGCTGATTTTTCTTAAAGCGGTTTCGGCGTTTTCTGCGTCGAGATGCCAGGGATGTAAACCCAAGCTGTAAAAACCGTGTTGTGTTGCCGTGACGTCGAAATCCTGGGTGGCGAGGCTGATCATTTCAACGGTCTGCTGGCTGCCGGTTTGGTGGCAATGGATGTCAATGTAGGCATCGGCCGAGCTCAGCGTGTTGTTAGCTGTTTCAATAATCACTGAATTACCACCTGATACTCGATAAAAATTAACACCCTTAAAAAACCGTTATCGCACGGTATAATGCTATTTTATTTCTTCAGCAGAAAAACAATGGCGCAATATATTTTCTCGATGAACCGGGTCGGCAAGATCGTACCGCCCAAAAAGTACATCCTTAAAGACATTTCTTTATCGTTTTTTCCTGGCGCCAAAATCGGTGTGCTCGGTTTAAACGGCTCCGGTAAATCCACGCTGTTGCGCATCATGGCCGGTATCGACAAGGAAATCGAAGGCGAAGCGATTCCGCTGAAAGGCACCAAGATCGGCTATCTGCCGCAAGAACCGCAACTGGATCCGAATAAAACCGTGCGCGGCAATATCGAAGAAGCGGTTGCGGAAATCAAAGACGTGCTGGCTCGATTGGACGCGGTCTATGCCGCTTACGCTGAGCCGGATGCCGATTTCGACGCGCTGGCTGCCGAGCAAGCCAAGCTGGAAGATATTATCAATGCTTGCGACGGTCATAATCTGGATCGTACGCTGGAAGTGGCTGCCGATGCCTTGCGTCTGCCGGACTGGGATGCCGATGTCACCAAGTTGTCCGGTGGTGAAAAGCGCCGGGTGGCGCTGTGCCGATTGTTGCTATCTAAACCCGATATGCTGTTGCTGGATGAGCCTACCAACCACTTGGATGCCGAATCGGTGGCTTGGTTGGAACGTTTCCTGCACGACTATCCCGGCACCGTGGTAGCGGTAACCCATGATAGATACTTCCTTGATAATGTTGCCGGCTGGATCTTGGAGCTGGACCGCGGCATGGGCATTCCTTGGGAAGGCAATTATTCATCCTGGTTGGAACAAAAGGAAAAACGCCTGGAGTTGGAGGAGAAACAGGAGTCTTCTCGGCAGAAAGCCATGAAAGCCGAGCTGGAGTGGGTGCGCTCCAATCCAAAAGGCCGGCACGCGAAGAGTAAGGCGCGTCTGGCGCGCTTTGAGGAGTTGTCATCGGTAGAGACGCAGAAACGTAACGAGACCCAGGAAATTTATATTCCACCCGGTCCACGGCTGGGCGATGTGGTCATCGACGTCGAGAACATCAGCAAGGGATTTGGCGACAGGTTGTTGATCAACAACTTGAGTTTCAAATTGCCGCCGGGCGGTATCGTCGGCATTATCGGCCCGAACGGTGCGGGTAAAACCACGCTGTTCCGGATGATGGCCGGCTTTGAGAAACCCGATTCCGGCGACATCAAATTTGGTCAAACCGTGCAGATGGCTTATGTCGACCAGTTGCGCGACGACATGGACAACAACAAGACGGTTTGGGAAGAAATTTCCGACGGTTTGGACATGATTACTGTCGGCAAATACGAGACGCCGTCGCGGGCGTATATCGGCCGGTTCAACTTCAAGGGTGGCGATCAACAAAAACGCATAGGTGAACTGTCCGGCGGCGAGCGTAATCGCGTGCATTTGGCCAAGCTGCTGAAAAGCGGCGGCAACGTGTTGCTACTCGACGAGCCGACCAACGATTTGGACGTGGAAACCTTGCGAGCCCTGGAAGAAGCCTTGTTGGCTTTCCCCGGTTGCGCGGTGGTGATCTCGCATGATCGCTGGTTCTTGGATCGGATCGCTACGCACATGCTGGCGTTCGAAGGCGATAGCGAAGTTGTGTGGTTTGAGGGTAATTATGCCGACTACGAGGCCGATAGGCATCGCCGCCTGGGCACAGATGCCGACAATCCGCGTCGTATCAAATATAAAAAAATCGGCTAAGCTGAACTTAAGCAGCCGTTGTTATTTTCGCAACGGCTTTGCTAATAAAGATTCGATTGAACTTGAAATAGCGGCGAGCAGTCCCAAAGTCACTAACAGTTTTTTATTGATCCGCAGCCCGCGTGTTGAAATTGGTGGGTCTAGCGGGTAATGTATTAATAGCGCACCGAACAATAATAAGGAGAAATAGGATGTCGAAAGCACAAAACTTGCAGGACAACTTTTTGAATGCCCTCAGAAAAGAACACACCCCCGTGTCGATTTTTTTGGTTAACGGTATCAAACTGCAAGGCCGCGTCGATTCTTTCGACCAATACGTGGTGATGCTGAAAAACACTGTGAATCAGATGGTTTACAAGCATGCCATATCCACTATCGTTCCCGGCAAAAATGTCACGATGCACCGTGACCCCGACGTTAGCGACGAAAGCTAAGAGGTTATTTTTTGTTTGAACGTCCCGATGCGGGTGAACGAGCTATTCTCGTTCACCTCAATTTGCAAGTTGGTCAAGAAGACCTCGACGAGCTGAAAGAACTAACCAAATCCGCAGGCGCCCAACCCACTCATGTAGTCACCGGTAGCCGGTATCGGCCTGATCCGAAATATTTTGTCGGCACGGGCAAGGTTGAAGAAATCAGGTCGGCGATCATCGAGCACGAAGCCAATATCGTTATCGTTAATCATCCACTCACACCCAGCCAAGAACGCAATTTGGAGAAAGCCCTGGAAGTCAGGGTGGTGGATCGCAACGGCCTGATCCTGGATATTTTTGCGCAGCGGGCGCAAACCTTCGAAGGTAAATTACAGGTCGAACTGGCGCAACTTAAACATTTGTCGACTCGATTGATTCGCGGCTGGACGCACTTGGAGCGGCAAAAAGGTGGTATCGGTTTGCGTGGTCCTGGCGAAACCCAGTTGGAAACCGATAGGCGATTATTGGCGGTGCGTATCAAGCAGATTCAGCAGCGCCTGGGTAAGGTTGAAAAGCAGCGTCATCAAGGCCGAAGTAAGCGTAAAAAGGCTGAAATCCCCGCCGTGTCGTTGGTGGGTTATACCAACGCCGGCAAGTCGACTCTGTTCAACACCCTAACCGGTGCCGGCATTTACGCCGCCGATCAACTGTTTGCTACCTTGGATCCGACTTTGCGGCAATTGTCGCTGAGTAATGGCGGCGAAATCATTTTGGCCGATACCGTGGGCTTTATTCGGCATTTACCTCATGAATTGGTGGCGGCATTCAGATCTACGTTGCAAGAAGCCAGCGAGGCGGATTTGCTATTGCACGTGATCGATGCGGCGGCGGAAGATCGCGAAGATACGATCTATCAGGTTAACCAAGTCTTAAACGACATCGACGCCGCTAAAATTCCTCAGTTGATGGTGTTCAACAAAATCGATTTGCTGGAGGATGTGGCGCCGCATATCGATTACGATGCTGACGGTAAGCCTGTCAGCGTCTGGATTTCCGCGCAAAACGGGGTAGGCTGTGATTTGTTGCAGCAGGCTCTGTCCGAATTATTCGCGAGCAGTAAGGTGATTCGAAAGTGCTTTTTGCCAGCCAGCCAAGCCGGATTAAAAGCAAAGTTATTCACTTTTGTGAAAATTATCGACGAAGTCAATAACGATAGTGGCGATTGCGAACTGACGATAGAAATCGACAAAAAGCATTTGGGCTTGTTGAAGGGGATTGACGTTCATGAGCAGGTTTAATCGGTCGTTAGCTGGAACAATCACCTAGTTATTTGCTCGGAAATGGTTAAGTTACGATAGAATGGCGACTTTTCGGATAGAGCAGCCAGCGCTTCGAATCATCGAACAGGCGGTCCTTATGAAATGCAGCTTTAGAGTTTTCAAATCCAATTTTGGAGTGTTTGGTATGTCTTGGAATGAACCCGGCGGTGGTAAAAAAGACCCCTGGAGTGGTCGTAATGATAAGAATGATCCACCCGATTTGGACGAGGTAATTCGTTCGCTACAGGACAAGCTGGGCGGTATTTTCGGTGGCGGTTCTAAAGGTGGTCTTGGCAATGGCCCGTCGATGAAAGGTGTCGGTTTGCTGGCTGCCGGTGCAATCGTTCTATGGGGTTTGAGCGGGTTCTATACCGTCGACGAAGGTACGCGCGGCGTGGTGACTCGCTTCGGTGCCTATGTCAATACCACACAGCCCGGTCTGAACTGGCATATCCCGTCGCCTATAGAGCAAGTGGCGGTCATCAATGTCGAGCAACAACGCTTTATTGAAGTGGGTTACCGTTCCGGTGGCGGGCAGGGTATGGGTTCAGTGCCTAAGGAAGCGATGATGCTGACTAAAGACGAAAATATCGTCGACGTCCGTTTAGCTGTCCAATACCAAGTCAAAGATGCCAAGGACTATGCGTTCAACGTACTCGACCCTGCCTCAACGCTGAAACAAGTCACCGAAAGCGTGCAGCGTGGCGTGATCGGTCGCAGTGATATGGACTTTGTGCTGACCGAAGGCCGTAGCGATATTGTTTTGGCGGTTAAGTCAGAAATTCAAGCGGTCATGGATGCCTACAAAACCGGTATTTTGATCACCAGCGTCAACTTGCAGGACGCGCAGCCACCTGAACAAGTACAAGGTTCCTTTGAAGATGCCATCAAGGCGCGGGAAGACAAGCAGCGCTTGATCAACGAAGCTGAAGCCTATTCTAACGACGTAGTGCCCAAAGCCCGTGGTGCCGCTTCACGTATCGTGCAGGAATCTGAAGCCTACAAAGAAAAAGTGATTGCCCGAGCTAACGGTGATGTCAGCCGCTTCTCGCAATTGCTGGCCGAATACAAAAAAGCACCGGCGGTAACCAAGCAGCGGATGTATATCGAAGCAATGGAATTGGTCCTGGGCCGTTCCAACAACGTACTGGTGGATGTCAAAGGTGGTAATAACATTATGTATCTGCCGTTGGAAAAGTTGGCGAATAAGGCTGCTGAAGATGCCGCCCCGGCCCCCGTAGTCAGCCACGAACCGGTTTCTTTAAGCCCCCAACCCGTGAAAGAAATTAAAACCGATGTGCGCGCGTCAAGCCGTGAGCGCGATGTGAGAGGACGCTAAGATGGGAAATAAGATTTTAGTAGCCGTTGGCGCAGTAGTCATCTTGCTCTCGATGTCGGTATTTACCGTGGCAGAAACCGAGCGGGTAATTAAGTTTCAATTAGGCGAGATTGTCGGTGCCGATTTCCAACCGGGCATGCACTTTAAACTGCCGTTTATCAATAATGTTAAAAAGTTCGAAGCGCGCATTCTGACCATGGATTCCACGCCGGAGCGCTTTTTAACGGCGGAAAAGAAAAATGTTATCGTTGATTCGTTTGTCAAATGGCGGATAGGTGATGTCAAGACCTTTTACACCACCGTTGCCGGTGATGTGAACCAGGCTAATATTCGTCTCGATCAAATCATCAAAGATTCGGCACGCAGCGAGTTCAGTAAACGCGAGATCAAACAATTGGTTTCTACTGATCGCAGTGCGATCCGCGATGCGCTGATTACCAATGTGTCGCCACATGCCGCGAAACTGGGCATTACCATTGTCGATGTACAAGTCAAGCGCATTGATTTGCCGGCTGAAGTGAGTACCTCGGTTTATCAAAGGATGGAAGCCGAACGGGCGCGGGTTGCTCGCGAGTTTCGTTCGCAAGGCTCCGAAGCCGCCGAGCGGATTCGCGCTGATGCAGACAAGCAGCGCGAGATCATTTTGGCGAATGCTTACCGTGACTCTGAAGTAATGCGAGGCGAAGGGGATGCCAAAGCCGCTGATATTTTCGCTAAAGCATACAGTGAAGACAGCGATTTCTTTGCGTTTTATCGTAGCCTGATAGCATATAAAGAAAGCTTGGGCAAATCCGGCAACATCATGGTGCTGGAACCGAATTCCGACTTCTTCAAATATTTCAAGAATCAGAAATAACCTCCATTTGAATGACTAGTAGTCAAACGCCCCGCTATGCGGGGCGTTTGCTGTGTTTGAGACAGACAAAATGCAAAAAAAAGACACCTGGCTATTGCCGGAAGGAATTAGCGAAGTATTGCCGGAACAAGCCGCGCATCTGGAGAAGTTGCGCAGAAAGCTTTTGGATACTTTCGCCTGCTGGGGTTACCAGTTGGTCATTCCGCCGTTTGTGGACTTTCTTCACTCTTTGCTGATCGGTTCAGGACATGACCTGGATTTACAGACGTTTAAGCTGACCGATCAATTGAGCGGCGAAATGTTGGGGGTGCGCGCGGATATGACGCCGCAAGTGGCTAGAATCGATGCTCATCACTTCCAGCACGACGGTCCAACTCGCTTATGCTATGCCGGTACCGTGCTGCACACTTTGGGCGATCCCCTGGAAAAAAGCCGTAGCCCGATGCAAATTGGTGCTGAACTTTACGGGCATGCCGGCCTGGAAAGCGATTACGAAGTCATCCAGTTGATGCTGGAAATGCTGGCGATTAGCGGTTTGCAAAACGTGCACTTGGATTTAGGGCACGTCGCTATCTACCGAGCTTTGGCTGAACATGCCGGTCTTGATCCGCAACAGGAAGCTGAATTGTTCGATGTTCTGCAACGTAAGGCCAGAACCGAACTGGCGGAATTGCTTGCCGAGTTTAATATAGACACGCGCTATAAAGACGTCTTCAGTGCTTTACCTAAACTGAATGGCGGCCGGGATGTACTTGATAAAGCCAAAGCCTTGTTAACCGGTTTTGCCGGTGCCGATGAAATTGCCGGCGCCTTGGCGGATTTGCAGGGTATAGCCGATAAATTACGCCGAGATTTTCCGGCGTTGACGGTGAGCTTCGATTTGGCCGAGTTACGGGGTTATCACTATCATACCGGCATGGTATTCGCGGCTTTTGTGCCTGCTCTGGGTAAAGAAATTGCCCGTGGCGGCCGTTACGATAATATCGGTGAAGTATTCGGAAGAGCGCGAGCCGCTACCGGTTTTAGTGCAGATTTAAAAGTATTGGCGGGCATGTATAAAGTCGATGACGAAGCAGCGCAGGTGGTGTTTGCCCCTTTTGCGGAAGATGCTGATTTGCAGGAAGCTGTTAGAGATTTGCGTGCGCAAGGCGTGGCGGTGATTCAACATCTGCCGGACCAACAAGGCGGCGCTGAACAGCAGGGCTGCAATGCTATTTTAGAAAAACACAATCAACGCTGGGTTGTTAAATCAATAAGCTGTCGTTAGATCAATAAGCTGTCGTTAAACCACTAGTTTAAGGTTAGATAATATGGGAAAAAATGTTGTTGTTATCGGCACGCAATGGGGCGATGAAGGTAAAGGTAAGCTGGTCGATCTTTTAACCGAACAAGCTGCTGCGGTGGTGCGCTTTCAAGGCGGCCACAATGCCGGTCACACCTTGGTGATTAACGGCGAAAAAACCGTGTTGCATCTGATTCCGTCCGGTGTATTGCGGGAAGGCGTGCAATGCATGATAGGCAATGGCGTCGTGCTGTGCCCGGAAGCGTTATTGAAGGAAATCGAGATTCTGGAAAAGTCCGGGGTTCCGGTCCGGCATAGGTTGCAGATCAGCGAAGCCTGCGCCTTGATTTTACCGATACACGTTGCTATCGATCAGGCCCGTGAAAAAGCCAGAGGCAGTAAAGCCATCGGTACGACCGGGCGCGGTATCGGTCCGGCTTACGAAGACAAGGTGGCCAGACGCGGCTTGCGAGCCGGTGATTTGCGCAATACCGAAGAATTCGCCGCTCGCTTAAAAGAGCTGGTCGAATATCACAACTTCATGTTGATTAATTATTACCATGCCGAGCCAGTTAATTATGCCGAGGTACTGGCAAATACCTTGCGTTTGGGTGAGATCATCAAGCCGATGCTGACCGACGTTGGCGAGGCTATCTACAGCTATCAAAACCAAGGCGAAAACGTGCTGTTCGAAGGCGCGCAGGGTGCACTTCTTGATATAGACCACGGTACTTATCCCTACGTCACTTCATCCAATACCACGGCGGGCGGTGCGGCTACCGGTACTGGAGTAGGGCCATTGGCGCTGGATTATGTATTGGGTATTACTAAAGCCTATTCCACTCGCGTCGGTAACGGCCCGTTCCCCACCGAATTGCTGGATCATTACGGCGAGCATCTGGGCGTGAAAGGCCACGAGTTTGGCGCTACTACGGGTCGTAAACGCCGTTGCGGCTGGTTCGACGCGGTGTCCATGCGTAAATCGGCGCAATTAAATAGCTTGAGCGGTATCTGCTTAACCAAGCTCGACGTGCTGGATGGTCTGGATAAAATTGGTATCTGCACCGCTTACAAGATTAACGGTGAAATGACTGAGACCGCCCCGCTAGGTGCTGATCAATATGCGGCGTGTGAAGCCGTTATTGAGGAAATGCCGGGTTGGACAGGTACGACTGCTGGCGTTACTGATTTTGCGCAATTGCCGGAAAATGCCAAAGCCTATATTGCTAGGCTGGAACAACTGGTCGGTGTAAAAGTCACGATCTTGTCTACCGGCCCGGATCGGAACGAAACCATAGTCTTGGAAAATCCGTTCCAGGCTTAATGCTTAAGCAATAAACCTGCCTTTAAGACGCTGAATATATTCAGCGTCTTTACAGTTTTAATCGTTCAGAAAATACAGCACCGCTGTTACGGCTTATGCTCGGGTCAACCTCTAGCGACAGCTCTGTTCCGGTTGGTAATCCATTCGCTCCATGAGCCGGCGTAAAGTTTTGAATCCTTTAGTCCTGCAATTTCCATCGCTAACAGGTTGTGACAGGCGGTCACACCCGATCCGCACATGTGTACTACTTGCTCGGCTGGATAAGGAGCTACTAGCGCGCTAAATTGCTGGTGTAACTGATCGGCGGGTAAAAATAATCCCGATTTGTCCAGATTGGTGTGCAAGGGCCTGTTTCGCGCTTTGGGTACATGGCCGGCTACTGGGTCTATAGGCTCTTGTCGACCATGGAAGCGTTCAGGTGTTCTGGCATCTATCAAGGTGAATTTTCTTGTCGCCAAACCGTTTGCCACTTGATCGGCATCCAGCCATTGTTTGTTGTCCAAATAGACGCGGAATTGGCTGGCGGTAATGTTTGGAAGCACGGTAGTGACCGGAAAATCTCGCTTTTGCCAGCGTGTAAATCCGCCATTCAGCACCGCGACTTGAGTATGGCCCATGGTGCGCAGCAGCCACCACATCCGCCCGGCAAACGCGCCACCGGCATCGTCGTACACCACGATTTGGCTGCGGTTGTTGACGCCCCAATCGCCCAACTTTTTACCTAATACGTTAAAGTCAGGCAATGGATGGCGACCAGTATACGATTGCACCGGTGAAGACAAATCCTGATTTAAATCAGCATAGCGCGCACCGGGAATATGGCCTTGTCGATAGGATTTATGACCGGCTGTCACATCGGCAAGCGAGAAACGGCAGTCGAATATTCGCCAATCCGGATTGTCCAAGTTAGCAGCTAGAATGTCTGCGGAAACCAGTGTGGTGTAGGACATGCTTATATCTCCAAAATAATTTTACCGATATGTTGGCTGCTTTCCATACGCTCGTGGGCTTGCGCGGCCCTAGCTAGTGGAAAAACCGAATCGATGATGGGTTTGATTTGGCCGGATTCCAGTAGCGGCCAAACTTTTGCAAAAAGTTGTTGGGTTATTTTAGCCTTGAATTCGTCGTCGCGGGGGCGCAAGGTGGTGCCGGCGATGGTCAAGCGCTTCATCAGCACGGATGCCAGATTGATTTCGCTTTTACCGCCGTGTTGGATGGCAATCTGTTGGAGTCGGCCATCGATAGTCAGACATTTCAAGTTACGCGGCAAGTAGTCCCCGCCGATTATGTCTAAAACGACATTAACGCCTTTGCCATCTGTCTGATGCATAACGGCTTCGACAAAGTCCTGCTGCCGATAATCGATCGCAAGGTCTGCGCCCAATTTTTCGCAATACTGGCATTTATCTTCGTTACCTGCGGTGACAATCACTTGCGCGCCAAATGCTTTGCCAAGCTGAATGGCGGTGGTGCCGATGCCGCTAGTGCCTCCATGCATCAGTAACGTTTCGCCGGCTTGCAGTTTCGCGCGATCAAACAGGTTGCTCCACACCGTAAAAAAAGTTTCCGGCAGCGCGGCGGCCTGAATAAAACTGAAGCCTTGCGGTATTGGCAGGCAGCAACAGGCGCTTGCTAGGGAATATTCCGCATAACCGCCGCCGGTCAGTAGGGCGCAAACCGGTTCGCCAATCTTGAGGTGTTTTACTTGGCTGCCGAGTTTGGTGATAGTACCCGCTACTTCCAGGCCTAGAACTGGGGATGCTCCGGGTGGCGGGGGATACAGGCCTTTGCGCTGCATCAGGTCTGGACGGTTTACCCCGGCTGCAACCACTTTTATCAATACTTGATGTGGGGCGGGTGAGGGTAGAGCTTGATCGGCGACGATTAAATCGGTCAACTCAGAGGAGCGATAAATCTCGATGGCGCGCATGGTGTTAAGCTTTGCGGGGAGAGTGGCGTATTATATGCGCCGCATTAGATTAACAGTATTTTTTCAACGAGAGCATTCATGATACGTGCAGGCATTGTCGGCGGCACCGGGTATACCGGCGTCGAATTATTAAGAATTTTGGTATTGCATCCCCAGGTCGAAGTGAGTGTGGTGACTTCGCGCGCGGATGCCGGAATGCGAGTGGATCAGTTGTATCCGAGTCTACGGGGCTGCTGTGATGTGACATTTAGCCTGCCGGAGCTGGATAATTTAAAAGACTGCGATGTGGTGTTTTTCGCAACGCCAAACGGTACCGCCATGCTGATGGCAGAGGCGCTGTTGGAGCTTGGTGTCAAAGTTATCGATTTGTCTGCCGATTTTCGGATTAAAGATCGTCAGGAATGGGAAAAGTGGTACGGCATGTCGCATGCTAGCCCGGATCTTATTGCCGAAGCGGTCTACGGTTTGCCGGAAGTCAACCGGGAACAGATCAAGCAGGCGCGCTTGATCGCATGCCCAGGATGTTATCCGACTGCCGTGCAATTGGGGTTTTTGCCGTTATTGGAGGTCGGCGCGATAGATGAGCAGCATTTGATCGCCGATGTGAAATCCGGCGTCAGCGGTGCCGGACGCAAGGCGGAAATATCGTCGTTGATGAGTGAGGCAGGTGAGAGTTTTAAGGCTTATGCAGTCGCCGGGCACAGACATTTGCCGGAAATCAGGCAGGGTTTGCAAAATGTCGCCAAACAGGCAGTTGGTTTAACTTTCGTGCCGCATCTGACTCCGATGATACGCGGTATTCACGCCACGCTGTTTGGGCGTTTAAATAGGAAGTTGGATTTGCAAAGTTTGTTTGAAGAGAAGTATCGCGATGAAAGATTTGTCGATGTGTTGCCAAGCGGCAGTCATGCCGACACTCGCAACGTGCGCGGCAGTAATCGCTGTCAAATTGCCGTGCATCAACCGCAAGGTGGCGATACGGTAGTAATTTTGTCTGTGATTGATAACTTGGTGAAAGGCGCGTCGGGGCAGGCGGTGCAGAATATGAATCTGATGTTTGGGTTGCCCGAGTATCTGTCTTTAGAGACGGTCGCTTTATATCCTTAATATGTATTAAAAAAACGTGGTGCATAAAAAAACCGTCTTCCAGTTTGGTCTGGAAGACGGTTTCTTATTTAGAGCTTCTGTGCGCTTATGCGGCCAAGGCTTGAGTTTTGCGATTCATTCTCCAGCCCAGCATGCCGCCAGCCAGCAACAACAGGCTGGTTGGCTCCGGCACGCTGCCGGCACCGCCGCCACCGCCTGGCGTTCCAGCTGTGCCTTCAAGCTTGGTGAGCTTGAAGTAGTCGTTGCTGTTGTCGACGTTAGAGTCTCCCAAGCCGGAACCCCATCTGCTGCTGTACGCGCTAATTAGCCAAAGACTTGAAGATAAGCTGTTCGGGTTGATGTCTTCAGCCACGTCGCCAACGGTATTGTAACTACCTACGAATTCCCAGCTGTTGCTAAGAAGACTGGAAATACTTTTTCCGGAAATATCTGCTGCGCCAGTAAGCGCACCGGTAGCCGGTACCGTGCCTTTGTATCTGAGAACCGATATATCTGAGTCGTAGGCCGTGGTATCCGGCCAACCGACAGTTAGTTTGTCTAAAATCGTGCTGCCATCAAACCGAAATAGTACCGCTTCGATTCTGCCGTTGTTATCAACCGCATGGTCTGGGTAGCTATTTGTCGTCTCCGAGCCGCTTAATACACCCAGGCCGTTAGCACTACCGTACCAAGCTAGTGTGGCTGCTGAAAAAGTTGAAGTGCTTGTAGTCCCAACTGAGTATGCAGCGATACTTTGAATGCCCGTCGGTGTCACTGAACTAGTACCGTTTATAGTCCATATGGTGGCGTTAACCGACCACGGGGCCAGCAGCAGAGTTGCTATAGCCAAGAGTTTTAGGGTCATAATGTCCTCGCAATTTTTGAAATTTTACCTTCCGGTATTGTCTTCGTCGGCCTGGAAATAACCATTGTACTATTGGTCATGAACAAAGTTTTACGGTCTGTTTATATCTGAGCACTTATTGGGCCATAGTAAAAATTATTATTCTAATACAATGCGTTAATTGTTTTTTTGTGAATAAAATAAGTCGGCGATTACGCATGGTGTAAAAAATTACGACATGTTTTGAAAAATCGACTATCTGCTCAGCTTTTCAAGCAGTGCTTTGGCTTGTTCGCGGCCATTGAAAATAGCTTCGCCTTTTAGCGCTTCTTGTAATTCTTGCTTAGCCTCTTCCTGGCGTTGCAACTGATTGAGGGCAACTGCGATATGGTAGCGTATCTCAGAATCTTGCGAGAGTAGTGAGTGTGCATTTCGTAAGTAATGAAGCCCCTGTTCTATTTGTCCCGTGTTAACCAGAATCCAGCCCAAGGTGTCGTTCGTTGCCGGTTGGTCAGGAGCCAATTTATGGGCCTGTTCGGCAATCGACAAGGCTTTGCTGTTGCCGTTATTGAGATATACATAAGCAAGGTTGTTCAGGAACTGCGGTTCGTTGGGGAATTGTTTCAATAGCTCGACGTAGTACTTTTCCGCCTCTTTAAACTTTCCGCTTTTCAGTAATTCGTTTGCAAAGGCTGCCATCGGTAGCTGGTCTTGAGGATGCTTTTTGACCCACTGATCCAGTAAATTGTAGGCTTTGTCCGGCTGATCGATTTTTTTCAAATTTTCATAAAGCAGCATCAATGAAGCTGTATCCGGCTCCAGCTCGAAAGCTGTTTGGTAATGGCTGTTGGCCAAACTAAGGTTTTTGTCATGATCGGCGATGTTTCCCAATAGTCGGTGGGGAAAGGCGCGTTTGGGATATTGTTTTAACAGGCTTTCTGCGCGGCTCAATGCAAATACCGGTTTCCCATGGAGCAGTTCCATTTCCACCAAGGCAATTTGCGAAGGTATATGATTTTCGTCGACCAAAACGGCTTTTTTCAAGGTCTTTATGGCTTCAAAATAATCGCCTGCATCTATTTGATAACGAGCAGCTTTGTAAAGTTGTTTGACATTAAACCGGGCTTGGTCAGCCATGCGGATAAATACACCTAAGGCTTTGTCCTTATTGTTATTAGCCAAGTAACTTCGAGCCAGGGCGTCCATAACCTGGGGGTTGTTCTTGTCGATCACTTCCGCTGCTTGTGCGGCGGCATTAGCCTCAGCAGCTTTGCCTATCTTCAGATTCAACTCAACCAAAGCCAAAAGAGTCGGTAATGATTTTTGATCAATCATCTTCGCTTTTGCCAGCCAGTCATTGGCTAGCTCATAGCGTCCGGCACTTTGCTCGACTTTGGCCAGCTCAATAAGAATATCTATGTCGCCCGGATGATTCTGCTGCAAGGATTGCAGGCGCTGTCTGGCTTGATCAAGTTTGTTCTCGCCGACGTCCAGTTTACTTAGGTTGATTTGCGCGTCGAGAAAATTGGGGTTCAGTTCAATCGCTTTCTCGAAACTTTGCCGTGCCAGCTTGTATTGCCCGGTATTGACTTGAGCGGTCCCCAGTAAATTTAGTAGTGTAAAGTTTTTCGACGCTTTTTCATGCAGGGCTTGTGCGGTTTTCAACGCTTTTTCCGGTTCGCCACGGCTCATGTAAAGTGCCACGAGAGGAATACCGGCCTTGACCGCATCCGGATTTTTTTTGAATGCCACTTCAAGGTCTTGAACTGC
The DNA here is from genome assembly GCF_002834115.1 of Methylomonas sp. Kb3. Taxonomy (NCBI): domain Bacteria; kingdom Pseudomonadati; phylum Pseudomonadota; class Gammaproteobacteria; order Methylococcales; family Methylococcaceae; genus Methylomonas; species Methylomonas sp. Kb3. The sequence continues at coordinate 92,307 of NZ_PIZT01000002.1, forward strand.
TGCCTGTTCCTGGCCCATTGCTAATCGGTTAAGGCCTATTTCGGCTTGTAGGCTGCCACTGTCATTCCCTAAAGCAGCGGCTTTTCCAAACATATTATTGGCCATATCGTGTTTGCCGGCCTTCATGAAAGCACTTCCCAATAAAAATGCCAGACGCTGATCCTGGGGATTGCGGATTTGCACCGGGCGGAGCAGATCAATAGCTTGCTCGGGTTCGTTTTTTTCTAAAAGTATGGTGGCCAGCAATTTATACGTGCCTGATTGTTCCGGGTATTGCTTAACGTACAGACGCAAATACTCCGCTGCCAAGTCGTATCGTTGCAGGCTGTAGTTAACCAAGCCGGAGAGCATTAAAGTCGGACCATGTGCCGATAAATATTCCGGTTTTATGCCGGTGATGATGTCGGCCGCCACTTCCAATTCTTTGGTCGCCGCTTCTTTCTGGTTATTGCGTTCGAGTAAAACCGCATGTAGATAGGCTGCTTTCGGTTCAAATGGATAAGCCCGGCGCACATATTCCAAATCTTGCCGTGCCCGATCATCTTGCTTCAAGTCCATTAACAGGCCTGCTCTGGCAAGTCGTGTGTCTACGTGATCGGGGTTGAGCTCAATTGCTTTGTCGTAAAATTTTAAAGCTTCATCCAGTTCCATGTTGGCATGCTTGATCGAGCCTTTTGTATACCAAACGCCGGCATCGCTGGCTTGGATTTGTATGGCTTTCTCGGCAGCTTGATCGGCGCCTTTAATGTCGCCACGCTTTAACAGGGCATTCGCGCGCCCGATTGTGGCGTTCACCTGATTGGGAGCAATTTGCAAGGCAATGTCGAATTCATTCAGGGCTTCGCTGATTAGATTGAGTTGCAGGTATGCGTTACCGCGGTAAACATGCAAAACTGGACGCAAACCGCTATTGAACTGCGCCGGATCGATTTCCTTCAGCAGGTCGTTGTAACGGATTTGGTAGGTATAGAGCTTGGCCAGGTTTTCCGCTATTAAAGATGGGTCCGCGCCTAATTGTTTGGCTAGGCCAAGTTGGACTTCTGCTTCCGTCAACGATTTCTGTTGCAAGTAAATTTCGCCAAGCAGCATGTGAGCCGAAACATACCTTTCATTTTGCTGCAGCGCATTCTTTAACTGGATGATCGCTTCGGCATTGTTCTGATTTCTGTAGGACTGTAACGCCTCTTCGTAAAACTTGCCGGCCTGGATGTCGTCGGCAAAGCTTATCTGTACGGGGCTGAGCGCGAGAATCAGCAGTAGTTTATTTAATGGGAAATTGGGTTTCATCGGATGTTTGCGCATAGCGAAGATGGAGTTGCTCAAGTGTGCACATAGCATAGTCGTAAAGCCAACTCGCCACCAGTCCGGAACTAACAGCCGGCTTCTTGTCGTCAAAAACTTGACTATTCGTATTTAACTGATTGTTTTTAAATTTAAATTTAAATGGTCTAAATTTTGCTTTTAGCGTCTGGACAATCAATTAGGCGACTAGATATGGGTACTTTAGAGCTGCATCAACAACAAAAAACCGAGCGCTTGACCGATGCATTCCGGATATTTAACGAACTTTCAGAAAATCTGGCGCATTCTTACCAAGGTTTGGAAGAGCAAGTAGCCAAGCTGAATCGCGAGTTGCAGGCCGCGCGTAGCGAGCGACTAAACACGCTGATAGAGAAGGAAAAGCTCGCCAGCCGCTTGCAACAAATTCTGGCAGCCTTGCCGGCGGCAGTGGTTGTGCTTAATTCGCACGGTTTAATCATCGATTGCAATGTCCATTCCGTGGACTTTTTGGGTGAACCCTTGCTGGGCCAATTGTGGTCGAGTGTGGCGGCGCGCAGTTTGCAACCGGTGTTCGAATCGCCACATGAACGACAGCTCCGAGACGGACGTAAAGTCAATATCACTCATAGTTCATTGGGTAACGATAATGAGCAAATTATTTTGTTATCGGATGTCAGCGAATTGCGCTCCTTACAAGACACGCTGGCTCAGCATAAGCAGCTAAGCGCAATGGGCGAAATGGTGGCCGGTCTGGCGCATCAGGTACGCACACCGCTGGCAACCGCGATTCTGTATGCCTCGCAAATGAGCAAACCCGCGATAAGCGACGAAAAACGCCAACAGTTCTCCGAGAAAATTTTAGAACGCCTGCATCACCTGGAGCGCCAAGTGAACGACATGCTGATTTTTGCTAAACAGGGTCGAATGGCCATGCAAAGCTTTTCATTGCGGCGGCTGCTGGCGCATCTTGCCGAAGCGGCCGATAGTTTTGCCGGCGAATTTAGCATTGAAAACTGCATCAGCACCGATCAGTTGCTTGGCAATGAGGATGCGCTACGAGGGGCGCTACTGAATTTAATCAATAACGCGGCTGAGGCGGGGGCGCGCAACATTGCATTAACGGTCCGGCGTAGCGATTTAGGCTGCATCGACATCACGGTGACGGATGATGGGCCCGGTATAGCTCTTGCCCAGCAAACTAAACTATTCGAACCGTTCTACACCACCAAATCCAATGGCACCGGCTTGGGGTTGGCGGTGGTGGACAGTGTCGCACGCGCCCATGGCGGCAGTGTCATATGCCGTTCGACGCCGGGGCTGGGGACGAGTTTTAGTTTGAGTCTGCCCTGTGTCAGTCAATACACCCTCGGCTTATCCGTCGGTCATGCCAAAATGGAGCAAAATGATGAAACAGTATGATGTACTTATCGTCGAAGACGACGTGGCTTTATGCGAGGCCCTATGCGATACCTTGGAAATCGAAGGCTATCGGGTCATCTCCGCTAAACACGGTATCGAGGCGTTGAGCCAATTAGCCAAGCATCCGGTCCGGCTAGTAGTCAGCGACGTACAAATGCCGGTGATGGACGGTTTTCAGCTGTTACAGAATATTCAGCAAAAGTTCGAACAGTTACCGGTGTTGCTGATGACGGCTTACGGCACCATTCCCAAAGCGGTGGAAGCTATGCAGTCCGGTGCGGCTGATTATTTGATCAAACCGTTCGAAGCGGGGATGTTGGTCGATAAGGTGGCGTCGTTGATTATGCTGCAAGCTCCAGTCGTTAACGAGCGGGTGGTGGCTGACGAGAGCATGAAAAAGCTTTATGCCTTGGCCAGCAAAGTTGCCAAAACCGATGTGACGATGTTACTGGAAGGCGAGAGCGGTACCGGTAAGGAAGTGCTGGCCCGTTATGTTCATCGCAACTCGCATTATCATGCCGGCCCGTTCGAGGCTATTAATTGCGCGGCGATTCCGGAAAACATGCTGGAAGCGATGTTGTTCGGTTATGAAAAAGGCGCATTTACCGGCGCTATTCAATCGGCGCCCGGCAAGTTCGAGCTGGCGCAAGGCGGCACCTTATTACTGGACGAGATTTCCGAGATGGATATTTCGCTGCAAGCCAAATTGCTGCGGGTGTTGCAGGAAAAAGAGGTTGAACGCCTGGGTAGCCATCGCAAAATTGCGCTGAACGTCAGAATTTTGGCGACTACCAATCGCAAATTAAAAGAGTATGTGCAGGATGGCCGGTTTCGCGAAGATCTTTATTTCCGCTTGAGCGTATTTCCACTCAAAATTCCGCCACTCCGGGAACGAGCGGGCGATATTTTGCCGCTGGCGCTGGAGTTGTTGCACAAGCATAGTCCGGCTGGGAAAGCGGTCGGCGGCTTTGACGAGGCGGCCATGATCAAGTTGTCTGAATACAGTTGGCCGGGTAATGTCAGAGAGTTGGAAAACGTGGTGCAGCGGGCCTTGATCCTGCAAAGCCGGCATCAAATTGGCGCCGACGACCTGATTTTTGAGGAAGATATGTTGGTTTTGCCGAGTTTGCCCGCTGCTGTGCAAAGTCTTGCCGTAGAATCGCGGCAAACCGACGGCGAGAATAGCCCTTTCGAGCTCGGCAGCTTGGGCGACGGCGTGCGTTCGGCTGAGGAAAAAATCATTTTGCAAATGTTACGCGACGTCAGCGGCAGCCGGAAAACCACAGCCGCCAAGCTGGGTATCAGTCCGCGCACCTTGCGTTATAAAATTGCGCGGATGAAAGAGGCGGGAGTGATGGTACCAGGTTAAATCTTGGCTTGAAAAATGCTTATGCTAAGCAAGGCAACCTAAAAGAGTCATTATCATGTCAGATATGAATGTTAACCAAGTGCTCGCCCAGATGCGGGCCATGTCCATAGAGGCCGGTGCCAAGCCACAGCCTAGCGACACCTCCGGCGATTTTGCCGCCATGTTGAAACAATCCATCGACGCAGTGAATAACACTCAGCAAACCGCCAGCGGTTTGGCTAAATCCTTTGAGATGGGTCAGAGCGACGTCAGCTTGGCGGAAGTGATGATTGCCTCGCAAAAAGCCAGCGTTTCTTTTCAGGCCATGCTCCAGGTGCGTAATAAACTGGTGGATGCTTATAAGGACGTGATGGGCATGTCAATGTAGGCAGCGGAAGATAAGCCATGAGCGAACTAGACAGAAATCTACCGATGGAGGCCCATACCCAATCAAGTATGGCAAACGCCGACAAAATGCACCCTGCTTTGAAAGGCCTGAGCAAAATGCCGATGGTGCGCCAGCTGGGTCTGATGCTGGGTTTGGCGCTTAGCGTGGCAATAGGCGTAGCGGTGGTGTTGTGGTCGCAGGCCCCGTCTTACGATTTACTGTTTTCCGGCGTGGCGGAAAAAGATTCTGCGGAAATTCTCGATGCATTGACCAAGCTAAATGTCGATTACAAGGTCGAAACCGGCTCCGGCGCGATCATGGTGCCAGCCGACAATATCCGGGAGCTGAAATTAAAATTGGCCGCACAAGGCTTGCCGCGCAGCGCCAGTTTGGGCTATGAATTGCTGGATAAAGATAACGGCTTCGGCGCCAGCAAAAATGTCGAGCAAATGCGTTTTCAACGCGCATTGGAAGGCGAAATTGCCCTGACGATTCAAACCATTCAAAACGTCAAATCCGCAAAAGTGCTGCTGGCTATTCCGGTGCAATCGGTATTTGTCCGGGAACGCAAAAAGCCCAGCGCCTCGGTGGTCGTAGAGCTCTACCAAGGCCGCACCCTGGAAAAGGAGCAAATCGAATCCATTGTGCATTTGGTCGCTTCCAGCGTGCCATTGATGGAAGCCAGCCAGGTGACGGTCGTGGATCAGAAAGGCCGCTTGTTGAACAGCAAGGAAGGCGGCGAAGACATGTCCTTGTCCAGCAAGCAGTTCGAATACAAGAAAAATATAGAAGAGCATCTGCGTGGCCGGATCGAAAATATCCTGACGCCACTGGTAGGCGGCGACGGTATGCGGGCGCAAATTTCTGCGGACGTCGATTTCACCGTCACCGAAAAAACCCAGGAAATGTTTAACCCGGATTTGCCTGCTCTGCGTAGCGAGCAAACTCAGGAAGAAAATAACTCCTTATCCAAAGTGCAAGGTGTGCCCGGCGCATTATCCAATCAACCCCCACCCACGGGTACCGCGCCGGAAGTAGCTAGCGGCCAGGAAAAACAAGCGGCCGTAGAATCCGGTTCCGGCTCGTCCAACAAAACCGCGACCCGTAATTACGAACTGGATAAAACCATTACTCATACTAGACTGGCCACAGGTGCCTTAAGACGCCTGTCGGTGGCGGTAGTGGTGGACGATAAAAAAGTGGTGCAAGCCGACGGTAAAGCGACCTTAGTGGCTTACTCGCAAGAAGATCTGAATCAACTTCGCGACTTGGTCAAACAGGCCGTCGGTTATGATAATAGCCGCGGCGATCAGGTGACGGTAACCAATGTCGCGTTCAGATTGCCCGATGCAATGGAAGAAGTACCCTCCGAACCTATCTGGGAACAAGCCTGGTTTGCCAGTGCACTGAAACAGCTGGCGGCGGTTGCTGTCGTGTTGCTGCTGATCATGGGGGTGTTGCGTCCCGGTCTGCGCACCTTGATCGCCAAGGAAGAACAGTTAGAGGCACTTGAACAAGCCAAGGCAATCGCGGAAGCAACCGGTGGTGTGGTGCGTTTCGATGAGACCGGCAAGCCGGTGGCTGTCGCGGTCTCGGTCGATGAGGAAACCGGTGAAGTACGCACCATCACCACTGGCGTGGAGGATTTATTGTTACTCGAAGCGCCGCAAAGCTATGAAAAACGTTTGGAATATGTGCAAAAACTCATAGACGAAGATCCTAAATTGGTCGCGCAAGTGATCAAAACCTGGTTGAAAGACGATGGCTGAGCAAGAGAAATTAACGCATGCGCAACGGGCTTCGCTGCTGTTATTGGCGGTGGGGCAGGATAGAGCAGCCTCGGTATTGCGGCATATGGGACCGAAAGAAGTGCAATTGATCGGTTCGAACATGGCGCAGCTTGGGCCGATTAGTTCGGGCATGGTTGATGAGGTGTTGGAAGAATTCATCATCGAAATCAAAAACGAAACGGGTCTGGGGCTGGACTCCGACGAATACATCCGCAATATGCTGACCAACGCGCTGGGTGCCGACAAAGCCGGCAGCATCATCGACCGGATTTTGTTGGGAGCCAACAGCAAGGGTATCGAACAACTGAAGTGGATGGATACTCGGTCCATCGCCGACTTGATTCGTCTGGAACATCCGCAAATCATTTCCATAATTTTGTCCTTGCTGGATGCCGATCAGGCCGCCGACGTGCTGACCTTATTGCCGCAAAACATGCGCTCGGATATTTTGATGCGCATCGCCACGCTGGAAGGCGTGCAACCCGCCGCTTTGCGCGAGTTGGACGACATCATGGAGAAACAGTTGACCGGCAGCGACGGCGTCAAATCCTCGCAAATCGGCGGTATCGACGCAGCGGCCAATATCCTTAACTTTATCGAAAGCGGTATCAGCGATCCGATGATGCAAGACATCAACGAAGCCAACGCCGATTTGGGCCAACGCATCCAGGATAAAATGTTTGTGTTCGGCGATTTGATCAATGTCGATGATCGCGGTATTCAAACCCTGTTGCGCGAAGTGTCCACCGATCAGCTGCTGTTGGCTCTGCGCGGCGTGGAAACCGGTTTACGCGACAAAGTGTTTGCCAATATGTCCAGACGCGCGGCGGAAATGTTGCGTGACGACTTGGAAGCTGCACCGCCTGCGCGCTTGAGTGAAGTCGAAGCCGCGCAAAAAGATATTCTGGCGATAGCCAAACGCTTGTCCGATGCGGGTGAAATAGCTTTGGGTGGCGGTGGCGGTGGCGATGAGTTCGTCTAAGGGCAATAAGTTTTCCGAGTCTGAATTACAGGCTCTGGATCGCTGGACCAATCTGCAGGATTTCAGCAACCCGCGTTCCGAAGCCGTCGAATTGGAGGAAGTAACCCAGGTTTTGACCGCCGAACAGATTGAAGAAATTCAAAAGCAGGCCTACGCAGAAGCCTTCGAACAAGGTAAGCAGCAAGGTTATGCGGACGGGCAAAAGGAAGGTTTTGAAGTTGGGCGCAAACAAGGCTATGAAGAAAGCGTGCATTTGCTGCAAAAGCAGGCGGCCGAGTTCGCCAATTTACTGGAGGCGCTCAGCGAGCCTTTCAAACAACTCGACGAGTCGGTCGAGCAGGAGTTGGTGAAATTAACCATTGCCATTGCCAGTCAGTTGATTCGCCGGGAGTTGAAGTTAGAGCCCGGCGAGATCGTCGGCGTAGTCAGGGAGGCGATCAATGCCTTGCCGCTGGCATCTCAGAAAGTCACCGTCAACTTGCATCCCGAAGATGCGGCCTTGGTGCGTACTGCGTTAAAACTCGATGAAAATATGCCGCCTTGGCGCTTACAGGAAAATCCCTTGTTGAGTCGTGGCGGTTGTACCGTTGAAACTGAAATGTCCAGAATCGATGCCAGCGTCGAAAGCCGGGTAGCCGCCGTGATCGCCACCGTATTGGGCGGCGAGCGCCGCGAGGATTTTGGGCGATGATTCCCAGTGCCGACCGTTCCGACTTGTGGTTGGCGCGCTTGCAGCCGTATCGGGAAAGATTGGCTGCGGACCCCCTGGAATTGGTGGTCGAAGGCAAATTGTCGCGGATGGTGGGCTTAACCCTGGAAGCGGAAGGTTGCCGGGCGGCAATCGGTTCATTGTGTCAAGTGATTACCAAATCCGGCAAGATCATCACGGCTGAGGTCGTCGGTTTTGGCGGATCCCGCTTATTTTTGATGCCGACCGGCGATACGCACGGCCTGGAACCGGGCTGCCGTGTCATTCCCATGGGCAAGAACAGTCTGGCCAGCGTCGGTTTTGGTTTATTGGGCCGGGTGCTAGACGGTGCCGGCAAGCCCTTGGATAGTAAGGGGCCGCTGGATACCGATGCCAAGGTCTCTTTATCCGGCGTTACCATCAATCCACTCAGCCGCAAACCGATCCGCGAGGCCTTGGATGTCGGTGTGCGGGCGATCAACGCCATTCTCAGCGTCGGCCGCGGGCAGCGTATGGGTTTGTTTGCCGGTACTGGAGTGGGCAAAAGCGTGTTGCTGGGGATGATGACCAAGTTTACCAATGCCGACGTCGTCGTGGTGGGTTTGGTCGGCGAGCGGGGCAGGGAGGTCAACGAATTTGTGTTGAAAATTCTTGGCGAAGAAGGTTTGCGCAGAGCCGTGGTAGTCGCCTCGCCGGCTGACGACTCGCCGTTGATGCGGGTGCACGGCGCCTTGCTGGCGACCAGTATTGCCGAATATTTTCGCGACCAGGGCTTGGACGTGCTGTTGCTGATGGATTCCTTGACCCGATACGCTCAGGCGTACCGGGAAATCGCCTTGGCGATAGATGAACCGCCGGCGACCAAGGGCTATCCGCCCTCGGTGTTTGCGAAATTACCGCAATTGGTAGAACGTGCCGGAAACGGCGATGAAGGCGGCGGTTCGATTACTGCGTTTTATACGGTACTGGCGGAAGGCGACGATACTAACGATCCGATTGCCGATGCGGCGCGGGGTGTATTGGACGGTCATGTGGTGCTGTCGCGCTCGTTGGCGGAGTCCGGGCACTATCCGGCAATCGATATTGAAGCCTCGATCAGCCGGGTGATGCCGGACATCATAGAACCGGAACATCTGCAAATGGCGCGCGATTTGCGGCGTTTGTATTCCATCTATCAACAGAACAAGGATTTGATTAGCGTCGGTGCTTATCGGCTGGGAGCCGATCCGCGCATTGACAAAGCGATAGAAAAAAATCCGGCGATCATGGATTTTCTACAACAAAGCATGGACGAATCGGTGGACTTGAGCCGGAGTCTGAGCGAGTTAGCGCAATTGCTGGCGAGCTGATGAAAAAGTCGCAGCGACTGAAAGTTATTATCGACTTACATGCGCGTCAGGAACATGACGCTTTGCAGGCTTTGGGTATCTGTCAGCAAAAACTGCAAGAGCAGCAGGCCCAACTGGAAAATTTACAAAGTTACCGTTTGGATTATTTAGGTAAGTTCGCTGTCAGACAGCAGGCGGGGATCAACATCAGTCAGTTGATGGAATTCAGGGCTTTTGCCGATAAGCTCGATCAGGCTATTGAAAGCCAGCAGCAGACGGTAAGCAACCATGAGCGCGAGGTGCAGCGGGCCCGTAAGCGCTGGGAAGAGGCGCATCAACGTACCAAAAGTTTGCAAAAAGTCAGTGAGCTGGCTTTGATTGAAGAAATGAAAGTCGAACAAAAGCGCGAGCAGGCCGAGCAAGATGACCGGGCGGCGCGATCAGGACGCAAGGATGGCACGGGAAGTGCTTGATTAAATAAAAATGTCAGGAGAAATGCCATGAATATCCAAGGTTTAAATCCGCTGTCTCTATTAGCCTCCGCCGATAGTGCCGGCGCTGCGACGACAGCTCTATTGGGCGAAGGTGGTGGTGGCGTGTTTTCGGCGACGCTGCTTGAGCAGCTGGCACAATTGCAAAACAGTTTATTGAGTAAAGGGGCGGCCGGTGACGCCGGCTTGGCGAATTTACAGCAGCTGGGCGGATTGGGGACGGATGCTCTGAACAGTCAAAGCTTGCAGGATTTTACCGCTCTATTCGGCAAGAGTTTGCCGACGGCAACCAAACTTGATCAGGATATTAATCTCGACGATACCATGCAAGCCTTAGCGGATGTTTTGCAATACTTGCAAGGCTTGGAGGCCACCGGTGCCGCGCCGCAAGCTCCGGTTTTACCGGTTGCATCGGCCGATCAAGAGAATCTTGCCGATATAGTGACGGAAAATATCGAGGCTGCACATGATGAGCAGGCGGTGAATGCTGCGATCTACGTAAGCACGCAAGCTCAGCCCTTGCCGGTGGCGGATAGCGTGAGTGTTGTTAACGACGCGCTGAAATCAGCGGTAGTAACCAGCGAGGCGATGTCTGCCATCAAAAACAATCCGGAGCTGTTGGGTATGGATGCCAAAAAAGAGGCGTTGACGGCATTGAGTGGCGCTGATGAAGGGCGGAAGACGATGGTAGCGGAGAGCGGTTTTGCCAAAACCCTGGCCGCCGAAGACGGCGCGTCCCCGCAATTTGCGCAAGACAGCGCGGCTGATACTTTTCAAACCGAGCAGCGCGATGTGCCGAAACAGCAAATTGGCGGTAGCGAGGCTGATATGGGGTTATCGAGAATGACGGCCGACATCAACCAGCTGAATAAATCGGTAAATAGCGTCGGGCAAACGTCAGCGCCGACGATAGAAAAACATTTGACTCATCCGGAATGGAACACCGAGCTGGGCGAAAAATTGTTGTGGATGCATAAACAAGCGGTGCCTTCCGCTGAAATTCGCCTGAATCCTGAGCATCTCGGCCCTATTTCCATCAAGATCGATGTCAATCAAGATCAAGCCAATGTGGTCTTCACCGCCCAGCACGCGGCGGTCAGGGACGCCATTGAAGCGGCAATCCCCAAGTTGCGGGAAATGTTGGGTGGGCAAAACTTGAATTTGGCGGATGTTAATGTTTCCCAGCAACAATCAGAACAACGGTCTGGACGCGAGTCCTTCCAAATGGCCGGCGAGCAAAATCGCGGTGGCAATAGTCAAAGCCAAGGCCATTCCGATAGTGCGGCAACCGAGCCCTCCAACACTATGCTCGAAGAAATTGAAGCAGGCCGTGCCATCGCCAGTAATGGCTTATTGAGTCTGTTTGCCTAGTCAACTTTAGGCGCTGTTGAAAAATTGCTTTGCAAAAACAGCGCCTATTTCTATAATGCCCAGCTTTTTGGGGAATTTATCCCCACCCCTTGCCTCACTGTTCAAGCGGATGGGAGGCTTTTAAACCCGTAAGGAGAAATCATGCGACATTATGAAATTGTCTTCTTAGTCCACCCTGACCAAAGTGCTCAGGTGCCGGCTATGATAGAGCGTTATAAATCCACCGTTGAAGAAGCCGCAGGCAAAATTCACCGTTTGGAAGATTGGGGCCGTAGACATTTGGCTTACCCTATCAAAAAAATTCATAAAGCACACTACGTGTTGATGAACATCGAATGCGATCAAGCCACTCTTGAAGAACTGGAAAGCGGTTTTCGTTTCAACGACGCCATTCTGCGTAGCCAAACTCTGGCGCAAAAAGCGGCCGTAACCGAGCCTTCCGCGATTGCTGTCAGCGGTAACGACGGTCAAAAAGCCGGTAGCCGAGTTAAGGAAGAAGTCGAAGAAGAAACCGAAGAAGCTGAAGTAGAAGTCGTTGAGACTGAAGTCGCAGCGGATTCCGAATAATCAACATTGAACCAAGAGAATTGTGATGGCACGTAACAACATTAGACGCAAAAAAGGTTGCCGTTTTAGCGGCGAAGACGCGATCAAAATCGATTATAAAGATCTGGATTTATTGAGCGAGTATGTTACCGAAACCGGCAAAATCATTCCTAGCCGCATTACCGGTACCAGTGCGAAATATCAAAGACAGCTGACTTCCGCTATTAAACAAGCGCGTTTCCTGGCTTTGTTGCCGTTCTGCGACGCACACAAGTGATTTAGCACGGGGGGCGTAGCGCGTGCAATTTCTGGCCACTTTCATTATGAAAGGACGGATGCAGGCCATGACGGTCGCATCCAGCCTGGCCTTGCTATCGCTGCTGTTTCCTCCTGTCAGTATCGTAAGTTCAGCCGCTGTCTCATTGGTAACATTGAGGCGTGGGGCTAGCGAAGGCTTGTATGTGCTGATGTGCTCATGTCTGGCTGCCGCCGTATTAAGCACCTTATTGATCGGTAATTACCAGTACGCATTGCTTTACGGTCTGGCCTTTTGGCTACCGGTTTGGCTGATTTCGATAGTACTGCGCGAAGGCCGTTATCTGACACTGGCAATTGAAATTGCCGTGTTGCTGGGTGTGGCGGTGGTGCTGGGTATTTACATGATTCAGGACCAACCGGTACAGCTTTGGCGCGAAGTGTTGAGCTTTATGCTGCAGCCCATGCTTGAAGGCAAAACCGATGTGCCGCTTGAGCAAATTAGGCAGTCTGCAGAATTGTTGGCGCATTTCATGTCCGGAGTTGCCGCGGCAGGCAGCGTTTACGGCTTGCTGTTCGGTTTGTTTTTGGCCAGATGGTGGCAAGCAGCGCTATACAACCCGGGCGGTTTCAGAGCCGAGTTTTTGGCGTTGAAAGGGCATGTGCATTTGACATTAGGCACCTTGTTGGTGGCCGGAGTAGCCATGCTGACTTCCGGCAAAACCGCGGAACTTTGTTGGAACGTGCTATTGGTGCTGCTGGTGACCTACACAATGATAGGCACCGCAGTGTTGCACGCGGCGTTCTCGGTGATGAAGGGTAGTCGTTTCATGGTGCCTTTTTTATATGTCACATTGATGTTGATCCCGCATGTGATGGTGGTGATCGTGTTGTGCGGACTGACTGACACCTGGCTGGACTTACGAAATAAACTAAAACCAAATGGAGCGTAAGCTCCCGATTTTTCGACAATCAAGTCGATCTAAGAGGTAGAAAACGATGGAAGTCATTCTTCTGGAAAAAACCGCCAATCTGGGTAACCTGGGCGATAAAGTAACCATCAAAGCGGGTTACGGCAGAAACTATTTGATCCCGCAAGGCAAAGCAGTGCCTGCTACGCCCAAGAAAATCAGAGAGTTTGAAGAGCGTCGCGCCGAGCTGGAAAAACAAGCGGCTGAAAAATTGGCTGCTGCGACTGCTCGCGGCGAAGCAATCAGCAAATTGAACGTATCCATTGCCCACAAAACCGGCGACGAAGGCCGTTTGTTCGGTTCTGTTGGTACACAAAACGTTGCTGATGCCATTACCGCTGCCGGCGTAAAAGTTGAGAAGCACGAAATCCGTATGCCAAACGGCGTCATCCGTAACATCGGCGAATACGACATTGCTATCAATCTGCATACCGACGTCGTTATTACGCTGCCGGTAAAAGTGGTAGCCGAGTAAAACCGTGATCATCGTAACCGGTGGCGCCGGCTTTATTGGCAGCAATCTGTTATTGGGCCTGAATGCCCGCGGTTATGATGATATTTTGGTAGTCGACCATTTGACTAACGGTATCAAATACCGGAATTTGGTCGAGTGCAAGATAGCGGATTATCTGGACAGAAGCACCTTTTTGGAACGACTGCAACAAGGTGCTTTCCAAGCAGAATCGATAGAAGCCATATTTCATCAGGGCGCCTGTTCCAGCACGACAGAGTGGGACGGCCGCTACATGATGGACAACAATTATGAATACAGCAAAACGCTGTTTCATTATTGCCAAAGCCATAAAATCCCGTTCATTTACGCCTCCAGCGCCGCTACTTACGGTGCCGATTTAACCTTCAAGGAAGAATTGGCTTATGAAGGTCCGCTGAATGTCTACGGTTATTCCAAGTTTCAGTTCGACCAATATTTGCGCAGACAGCAAAAATTGACCGCGCAAGTGGTGGGTTTACGCTACTTCAATGTCTACGGTCCGCGCGAAGCCCACAAAGGTAGCATGGCCAGCGTAGCCTTTCATTTGAATAATCAGATCAAAGATTCCGACGAATTACGCTTATTCGAAGGTTGCGACGGTTACGGCAACGGCGAGCAGCGCCGCGATTTTGTTTATGTCGGCGATGTGGTGGCTATTAACCTTTGGTTTCTGGATAACCCCCAAGCATCCGGCATCTACAACTGTGGCACGGGTCGTAGCCAGACCTTTAATGATGTGGCGAATGCGGTGATCAAATTTCACCAGCGCGGCCATATCAAATATATTCCCTTCCCCGAGCACCTGAAAGGCTGCTACCAAAGCTTCACCGAAGCCAATCTGGATAAATTACGCGCCGCTGGTTGTAAACATTCGTTCCAAACCGTCGAGCAAGGCGTACAACTTTATATGGAATGGTTGAACGGCTAGTCAGGTCAATTTCTATCATCGATCCAGATGATTTTTGTAAGCAAATAACGACAAATCTCGATTTTTCTACAGCATGGTCTGGAGCCCGGTTGTAGAATATTTCCCTAATTCGTCAACAGTAACTGCCGAGAACGTAGATGAGTCCCCGCACGGCAATTCGCATTGCCCATTCCTGTTTAGCTGACCCCCAGCGGGCGGTCGAAGAGCTTGCTTTAGGTTTGCAGCACACCGACACCACCTTGGTCCTTTTCTTTTGTTCGAATAGTTATGACCGAACTGTGCTGGCTTCCGAAATAAGACGTCGATTTCAAGGTATCCAAGTGCTTGGCTGTACGACTTCCGGCGAAATTGGCGGTGCAGGATTACGTCAACAAAGCCTGGTAGGTGTCGGCTTTTCCGCACCGGATTTTATGGCAACCAGTGGCCTAATCCCTAATTTGCAACAGTTTCGCATCGCCGAAGGGCACGCGCTTGCCAACGAGCTTTTGTATGGCTTGCAAGATAGAGTGACGCATCTTAACGCCGAAAATTGCTTCGGTTTTTTATTGATCGACGGCTTATCGGTGCGCGAAGAGCAGGTTACCCATGCGATACAAGACGCATTAGGCAATATTGCCATGATTGGCGGCTCGGCGGCCGACGACTTGCAGTTCCGTAAAACATACGTTTATTGCGAGGGCGACTTTCATACCGACAGTGCCGTGTTGTTGCTGGTGCATACCTCGTTACCGTTCAAAATATTCAAAGCCCAGCATTTTGAGCCGACCGCGGAAAGATTGGTGGTCACTCTCGCCGATGCCAGACGCCGCGTCGTATATGAAATCAACGGTCTACCAGCCGCGCCGGAATACGCCAGACTCATTGGGGTTTCGACAGACGCTTTAAGCCATGCGCACTTTGCCGCGGCGCCGGTCGTGGTATCTATCGACGGAAACTATTATGTGCGGGCGATTCGTAGCGCCAACCAAGATCAAAGCCTGACTTTTTACTGCGCGATTGAGGAAGGCTTGGTATTGAGAGTGGCGCTGGGCGTCGATCCTATCGAAAGTCTGCAACAGGTTTTTGCCGAAGTTCGGGCCGAGATAGGCCAACCTCAGGTCGTTGTCGCTTGCGATTGCATCCTTAGAAAGCTCGAGCTGGTGCAGCGCGGGTTGACGGCGCAGGCTGAACAAATCCTGAGTGATAATAAGGTGATAGGTTTCAATACTTATGGCGAACAGTTTCGCGGCGTGCATGTGAATCAGACCTTCGCCGCGGTTGCCATCGGGGCAGTAGATAGGTGTGACGAGTATGATTGATACAGATGCACTCGATATAGAGAGCGAATTAAGGGCGGAAATCGTTCGCCTGAATAAGGTGGTGGAAGCCTTAATGAATCGAGTAGAGCATAGTTCCACTCAACACTATTCGGATTTTGATCAGTTTCAAACCACCATCATGCTGGAGAATTTGGTGAGGGCGCGGACAAAGGAACTGGATGCGGCGTTGCGGGAAAACGAGAAAATCAATCGGGCCCTGCAGGAAGCCGAGGAGAAATTTCATCGGGTGCTGGATCAATCCTTGGTTGGTATCACCATGATTATCGATGACCGTTTCCATTATGTGAATCCCAAGTTCGCGGCAATCTTTGATTACCCGGTCGATGAACTCATGACGATGGACATCATGGAACTCGTCAGCGATGCCGATGAACCTACCGTGCGCGCAGCGATGCAGAAAGCGCTGAACCAAGAGCTTGCCAAAATTAATTTTGTCGCCAACGCCGTGCGTAGGAATGGCCAAATGATCACGGTGGAGGTATCGGTGAGTCCGGCCATAGATATTGGTGGCAAGCCTGCATTGATAGCGGTCTTGGCGGATATTAGCGAGCGATTGCGCTCCGAGCGGCAAGTCCAAGCGCTACACGAGCAACTCCAATATCAGGCGATTCATGATCCGTTGACCGGACTGTATAACCGCCTGTTCCTTAACGAGAATTTGGAACGTGAATTGCTGTTGGCAGAGCGACAAGGCTACGAGGTGAGCGTGGTGATGAGCGATCTGGATCATTTTAAAATGATCAATGATTGTTATGGACACCAGGCCGGTGATGCAGTTTTGAAAGCATTTGCCGACATCCTGAAGCGTCATGCCCGCGCCAGCGATTTGGATTGCCGTTATGGCGGCGAAGAGTTTTTTCTGGTGTTGCCGGATACTTCGCTGCAAACCGCTAATGAACGCGCCGAATCGATACGTTTGGCCCTGATTGCGCAGCCCATTGCCGTTGCCGACATCAGTATCCATGTCACCGCATCATTTGGTGTAGCCACCTACCCGGCAAACGGCCTATCCCCGGTGGCCTTGATCGGGGCGGCGGACAAAGCGCTCTATCTAGCCAAGGACGCTGGCCGCAATCAGGTCGTCGCAGCTGCCCCGCCATTGTCGTAGATATTTTTAGTCCACTTTCCGGATAGCCCGATTCGGTTAATTTCTGCTGCGAAGTGCTTGCCGATTGCTCGCTTCTAGCTGCAGCCTGGCCGCGCCTTACTCGATGCGGTAGATGCCGATGTTCTGGTGGATTCGGCTCAACGTGCTCAGCAAGCGTGCGATTTGGTGCGCCCGGCACCATTGCCCGCTGATTTACAAAAACACATTCTCGATACTTTCGCACGGGGCGTAACCCAACCTAGAATGTCGCTGCCAATCAGGGATTCACCGCAAACCGCTGTGGCATATCACGTATTTTCTCCGTCTGTCATTCCGGTATGCGCCGGCAAAAAAGCTTAATTGCCTGATTTCTATTTGCTTGTGCGATTGGGCGCGTATTGTGCTTTTAACATCCGGACAATAACGCAGCGATGGCACATGTCCGACCAACTATTTTCCGCAAAACCTTCCGACAGCGGCGAGCAAGCCGAACTCAGCGCCGAACAGTTTGCGGCATTCATCGATAAACATCGCGATGAACTCAGTCGTTTTATCGTGCGTAAACTGGGTTCGGAAGACCTGTCCGCAGACATACTGCAAGATGCTTATTTGCGGCTAAGCCGCCAGCAAACCCAGGACACTATCGAGAATCCGCGCGCATTCGTGTTTCGGGTTGTCGGTAATCTGGTGATCGACTATCAACGGGTTAGCGTCAATCGGCTCAAGCAGGATGTTGACGACGACACCTACAACGCCGTTCCCGAACAGTCGCCCGGCCCCGAGCAGCGTTATCAGCAGACCCAGCGCTTGCAAGCCATTCATCAGGCCTTGGCCGAATTACCCGAAGACTGCCGTCTGGCTTTTTACTGGAACCGGGTCGAAGGCCTTAGCCATACCGAAGTCGCGGCCCGCCTGCGCATTTCGGACAGCATGGTCGCCAAGCATCTGGCAAGAGCCATGCGGCATTGCCGGGACAGACTCAAGCAACATTGAGTCCCATGCCGACCGCCCGGAAAATATCAGCAAGAACCGCCTCGTCATCCGTCATAATAGTTTCAACCGTCACAACCTTATGCCGATGAGTAACGCACCCGTTTCCGAAATCACCACTTTGTCCGATCAGGCCATTGATTGGGTGATACGGCTGCGCGCCGGAAACGCCGGCGAGCAGGAGCGGCGTGCGGTCGCCGAATGGCAAAATCGCAGCCCCTCGCACCGTCGCGCCTTTGCCGAGGCCGAACAACTGTGGCTGGACATGGGCGAGGGCTGGTCGGTAACGGATCTGCCGATACCGGCGCAAGCCATGGGCCGCCGATTTAGCCGGCCCGTCTGGCGCGGTTTGGCAGCGGCCGCGGTTGCCTTGGCGTTGGTTTTGCCGTTTTCCGGCCTTGGCGACCGCTGGTTCAGTGACTATTACACCGCTGTCGGCGAACAAAAAACCGTGACGTTGGCCGACGGCAGCCAGGTGCTGTTGAATACCGATACCGCATTGACGGTTGCCTATTCGGATACCGGCCGCAAACTGACATTGAAACACGGCCAGGCCTTGTTCAAGGTCGCCGCCGACCGTAAACGGCCGTTTGAGGTAGCCACCGATACTGTAGTGGTCAAAGCCTTAGGCACGGTCTTTGAAGTGCTGCAGCAAGACCACGCCGCCCGCATCACTGTGCAGGAACACGCCGTGGGCGTCAAAGGTCTGCAGGCCCCGGATTACCCGCCCGACGCCCGCATTCAAGAAGGGCAACAAGCGGTTTACAGTGCCGCCAACGGCTTGCAAGCTGCAGTGTCGGCCGATCCGCAGCAAAGCGCCGCCTGGCAACGCGGTAAACTGGTCTTTAAAAATCAAGCCCTGGCCAATGTGGTTGCGGAATTGGACCGCTATTTCCCCGGAACGATCATCATCAGTGACGCCAAACTGGCGGCGCTAAGGGTCAGCGGCGTTTTTCCGCTGGCGGACCGCGCCGCCACGCTGGCGATGCTGCAACAAATCCTCTCGGTAAAAATCAGTCAAATCACGCCTTGGTTAACCATATTGCACGGCTAGCGCAAAAAAAATCCCGCCGCCATTACAAGATTTTTCCAGCCGTCCGTCTTAACCGGTACGCGGCAATGGTGCCGCCGCCACGTTAAGGATTACAGATGAAAAAATCACTCGATACCGGCAGCGTCCATCCCGGCCAGGCCCGTATGTTTAAACCCAAGCCTATAGCCGCATTATTACTGCTCGGCACTGTCAGCCTGGCCGCGATGGCCGGCGACGCTGCGCAAGCCTTCAACATCCCGGCGCAAGCCCTGGACAGCGCCCTGACCGAACTTGCCTACCAGACCAACCTGCGCCTGCTCTATCCGGCGGACCTGGTCGGCAAACTTCGCTCCAGCCCGGTGTCCGGCCAATACACCCCGGAGCAAGCCATGCAGCGGATGTTGCAGGATTCGGGGTTGACGGTGCGGAAAACGGCGGATGACACGTTTACGGTGGAACCAGCCGCGAATGCCGAGCCGCGCACGGCGGCGACGATGCCGGCTGTGACGGTGATGGGGAAGGCGGTTTATGATTCGACTGATCCTTATAACCCCGACTACAACCTGCCTAATGCTTCCACTGCAACCAAGACCGACACGCCAATCATGGAAACACCGTTTTCGGTGCAGGTAGTCTCCAAGCAGGTTTTGCAAGACCAGCAAGTGACACGTCTCGAGCAGGGGCTAAAGAACGTTAGCGGAGTAACGGTTTTTCCAGGCAACCAAGGATTCACTGATAGTTTTATCATGCGCGGCTTTCTGAATGATACAACCTATCGCGACGGCGTATTACTGCCAACGATTTTAGGTGGAGGGACGACTAAACGAGAAGTAGCTAATCTTGAGCGGGTTGAGGTACTTAAGGGGCCTGGCTCGATTTTGTTCGGTCGGGCAGAACCGGGCGGCATTATTAATATGGTTACAAAGCAACCGCTTTCAACACCTTATTATTCAATGCAGCAACAGTTCGGTTCCTATGACTTTTATCGAACAACAATTGATGCAACTGCACCAATAACAGATGATAACTCTCTGTTATACAGGCTTAATATTGCTTATGAAAATGCCGGATCATTTCGTGATTTCGTTGATAACGAGCGCGTATTTGTCGCACCGGTGCTGAAATGGAATATAAGCGAGCAAACTCAAGCAACATTTGAAATGGAGTACCAGCACTTTAACGAATCGCCAGATCCTGGAATCCCTCCGCTTGGAAATAGGCCTGCAAATGTACCCATTGAAACGGCATTACACGAACCTCTTGTGAACAAAAATGATGGGGACAGAGTGATGGTTGGATTTAACTGGTCACACCAATTTAACAACGATTGGAAATTAAGCCATCGTTTCACTTCGGAATTTTTCAATTTCGACAACCGAACTTTGTTCTTTGGCTCTGCTGCTGCGAACGGGGCTGTTTCTCGGTCTTTCAATCTTTCGCCTGAAACTGAATCTCAGCGCTACATGAATACAGTAAATTTATCTGGGAAACTGACAACCGGATTTGCTCAACACACCTTGTTATTTGGTTTCGACCACTTTCAGGAAGATGACAAAATTCGCGGAAACTGTTGTACGCCTGCTCCCGCCTTTAATATTTTTAACCCGGTATATCTTAGCACTGCTCCACAATTGAATTCTGTTGATCGCAATAACTATACTCAATCCTGGTATGGACTCTATTTTCAAGATCAAATTGAGCTGCCCTATGGTTGGCACCTATTAGGCGGCTTTCGATATGACAATGCCGAAGGTGAAAATCATCTCCTAGGTCGGGTAACATCCAAAGAAGACCGAATTAGTCCTCGTGGCGGCATACTTTGGCAGGCATTGCCCTGGTTATCGTTGTATGGGAGCTATACCGAAAACTTTGGCCCGTCCAGCACCTTATTTAGAAATGATAATCTAATCCTTCCTCCCCAATCGGCGCAACAATGGGAAGCTGGCTTAAAAACAGAGTTTTGGGATGGTAGATTAAGGGCTACGTTATCTTACTTTGAACTTACTAAGCAAAATATCCGCGTCCCCGGAACGACACCGCCGCTCTTCACCCCTAGAGCAGTTGGTGAAGCTGAAAGTCATGGTATTGAATTTGAAGTAACCGGTGAAATTCTACCTGGCTGGAATGTAATAACCGCGTATGCCTATACGCCATATGCCGAGATCACCAAAGACAATACCAATAATGGAGGTCCCGGCAATACAGGCAAGCGCTTATTTTTAGCGCCGGAACATTCCGGCAGCGTTTGGAGTACCTATGAGTTTCGAAATACTGCATTCAAAGGTCTTAAATTTGGCGCTGGAGCTGTTGGATTAGACCAAAGACAAGGGGATTCGGCGAACTCCTATCAATTGCCAGGATTTTTGACAGTAGGGTTAATGACAAGTTACGAGATGAAAATTGGAAAATCCAAAGTAACTACTCAGTTCAATGTCGATAACTTACTGGATAAGGAATATTACTCAGGCAGTAACAGCGGCAATTTCATAACAATAGGTACTCCAAGAACTTTTATGGGATCGGTTAGGGTTGAGTTCTAATTTCTGGTTCCCAACCTCTAGCTTGGGAACCTCGGCCTTGGAAGCTCCAGCTTCCTAACTCTACAGGAAGCAAGAGCTTCCAAGTGATTGGTTCCCAAGCGGGAGCTCGGGAACCAGGGGTGCTGTTCTCGTTCCCACGCGCTGCGTGGGAATTCCAAACTCCGGCCGCGCTGCGGCACGAAATTACCGTATCCGCACGATTGAGTTTTAATCCCTAAACGCAAGGGATCGGCTTCCGGCCCGATGGTTTAAAACCCGTTCCAAACCCCGTCCGAAACCTTATGGGCGGGGTTTAGGTCAGTGAGATTGACGCTTGGCTCATACTGTCCGGAACCGGCTCGGCGTGGCTAAATGTGCGACAGCCAAGCAGGTTTCGAATTGATTAAACTCGACAGGCTGGAGCCCAAGCATTCTGCTTGCCTGATGTGTAAAATATCTGTATAAAAAACACATCATTTAACCAAGAGGAACTGCCCATGTCTGTACGTTTCAATGTTGTGTTGTCCGATGATCTGAATCGCGAACTGGACAAGGCCGCTGAGGAAGGAGAAACCAATAAAAGCGAAATTTTGCGCAAAGCGATCACCCTGTATTTGGCGGCCAAGGATGGGCGTCGGCGCGGCCTGAAAATCGGTTTGGTCGAACCCGAAACCCAAAAGCTGGAAACCGAAATTATCGGCTTATGAGCCATATCGATCTCAATAATCCACCGCCCAATCATACGTTCAGCGTTTCGGTTGACCGTCAGGAAACCGGCGCCGAACGGAATGTCCGCTTATTCAAGGATTTAGCGCTATTCGTTGTTGCGCTTGGTTTTGTGGTTTTAATCGTCTGGTTGTGCTACGCCACTTTGGTGGCAACTACCACCAGCGCGGAGGAAAAAAAGTGGGCGATGTCGATCTTGTCCGCGGCGACAGGCGGGATAATCGGTTATCTGTTGCGTAAATAATTCACCGATTCTTGGCGGGGCGGGGAGTTATCCCTGACCTTCACAATCCACCCGCTTTAAAATTTCGCTAAAACCTCGCTTACCGGAATTACACCCGCCCCAGGCGATAGCTCCAGACCCTTGCCGATTACTGTCAACGGCGTATGCTTATCAGGAAAAGCATAACAACAGCCAAGGAGCGCAACATGTCCACGCACAATCAATACATCCGCTGGTTTGCAGAACTTACCATTAACGATATTCCGCTGGTCGGCGGTAAAAATGCCTCGCTCGGCGAGATGTATCGCGAGTTGGCCGCTGATGGGGTGATGGTCCCCAATGGTTTTGCGATTACCGCCGAAGCCTACCGTTATATGCTGGACCAAGCCGATGCTTGGCCGCGTTTGCACGCCTTACTCGACGACGTCGATGCGGACGATGTTGCAGACTTGGTGCGCCGTGCGCAGCAGGCGCGTGATTTGGTATATGCGGCTCCGTTGCCGGCCGATTTGCAGCAGCAAATTCTGGATGCTTTCGGGCAATTACAACAACAATATCAAGACGATTTAACCGTCGCGGTGCGCAGTTCCGCGACCGCGGAGGATTTGCCGACCGCCAGCTTTGCCGGCCAGCAAGATACCTATCTGAATATTCGCGGCGGCCAAGCTTTACTGGATGCCTGCAAGCGTTGTTTTGCCAGTCTGTTTACCGACCGGGCGATTCATTATCGGCTGGATCAAGGTTTCGACCATTTCAAAATCGGTTTGTCGATAGGCGTGATGAAAATGGTGCGCTCCGACTTGGCGGCCAGCGGTGTGATGTTTTCGCTGGATACCGAATCCGGATTCAATGACGCAGTTTTCATCACGGGTGCCTACGGTCTGGGTGAAAACGTGGTGCAGGGCGCTGTCGATCCGGACGAGTTTTACGTGCATAAACCCACGTTCGGGCAAGGCTATCGGGCGGTATTGCGGCGCACGCTGGGTGCGAAAAAAATCAAAATGATCTATAGCGACGGCCGCACTCGCGAACCGATTCGCAACGTCGCCACCTCAAATCAGGAGCGCCGGCAATTTTGTATCGACGATGCGGAAGTGCTGCAATTGGCCGATTACGCGCTGAAAATTGAACGGCATTACGGCCGGCCTATGGATATGGAATGGGCCAAGGATGGGTTGGACGGCAAGCTGTATATCGTGCAGGCCCGCCCGGAAACCGTGGCCTCCCAAAAGTTGGGTAACGTGTTGGAACAATACCAGCTCAAACAAGCAGGCGAAGCCATCGTCAAAGGCCATGCCGTGGGCAGTAAGATCGCGGTGGGTCAGGCGCGGGTGATAGACAACGTCGCCAAACTCGGCAGTTTCAAACCAGGCGAAGTGTTGGTGGCCGATATGACGACGCCGGATTGGGAGCCGGTGATGAAAACCGCTGCGGCCATCGTGACCAATCGTGGCGGGCGCACTTGCCACGCCGCTATCATTGCTCGCGAGCTGGGTGTGCCGGCGGTGATCGGTTGTGAGAACGCGACGGCCGCGATAGCGAGCGGCAGCGTGGTGACGGTGTCGTGCGCGGAAGGCGATGTCGGCAAAGTCTATGCCGGCCGGCTGGATTTTGACGTGACGCAGACGGACTTGTCGCAACTCCAGCGGCCAAAAACCAAGATCATGCTCAATCTGGGAAATCCTGAATTGGCGTTTAAACTCAGTTTTCTGCCCAACGACGGCGTCGGTCTGGCGCGGATGGAATTCATCATCACCGAATATATCAAGGCCCATCCGATGGCTTTGATTCATCCCGAAAAAGTCGCGGATGCCGGTGAACTGGAACAACTGCAGCAGTTGACCGAAGGCTATGCCCGACCGGAAGAGTTCTTTATTCAACGTCTGGCGGAAGGTGTCGGTACGATCGGCGCGGCGTTTTATCCCAAACCGGTCGTCGTGCGGATGTCGGACTTTAAAACCAACGAATACGCCACCTTGTTGGGCGGGCGTTGGTTCGAGCGCGACGAGGCCAATCCGATGATCGGTTTTCGCGGCGCCTCGCGCTATGTGCACCCGGCTTATGCCGAGGGGTTTGCGCTGGAATGCGCGGCCATGAAGCGGGTGCGCGAGCAAATGGGCCTGAAAAATGTGGTGTTGATGATCCCATTCTGTCGGCGCATAGACGAGGCCGAGAGAGTATTGGCTTACATGGCAGAGCTGGGTTTAAAGCGCGGGGATGACGGCCTGGAAATTTACGTGATGTGCGAGATACCGAATAACGTCATCTTGATCGATGAATTCGCCAAATTATTCGATGGCTTTTCGATCGGCTCCAACGACTTAACCCAATTGACTTTGGGTGTGGATCGGGATTCGGAAATCGTCGCGAATGACTTCGACGAGAGGGATGCCGGTGTCAAGACCATGATTCGGCTGGCGGTGGAAGGTGCGCGCCGCAACGGCCGCCATTCCGGTCTTTGTGGTCAAGCGCCGTCGGATTACCCGGAAATGGCCGAATATTTGGTCGAAATCGGCATTGATTCGATGAGTTTGAATCCGGATACGGTGTTGCAGACTACCCAGCGTCTGCTGGATTTGGAACGTAGGTTGAGACGATAGCTACTCTGCGCGTTTGATGGCTCTATGACTTGCCGCTGATGTTTTCAATATAGTGTTACACCTAAATTTGTGTTGCTCTCGAACTTTGGTCGGAAACGGTTGCTCGAGTAAGGGGAAAATCTAAATTATGTTATTTCACCTGTTTTTTGTGAGCTAAATCACGGAATTTGATTAGGGGTTGAGAATAAGTAAATTCTAATTGTTTGTAATTAATACGTTTTATAGGTGGCATAAGGATTGCGTTAGGGAGACAGGCGCCTGTCAGTGATGGCTTACAAGATTGTTAAGTCCTGGGCTCAAGGTGCTTTCTCCCCAAAACTTAAGATTTAAGGTAAAAAACGTATGATCAAAACAAAATTGGCTAAAGCTGTTTCGATGGCGGTCGCGGGTGTTGCGCTTTCAGCGGGTGCATCTACCGCATCGGCGCACGTCATGTACAACACCTTCACGACAACGGCGGCCAGTGCAACCGATGGTTGGAATTACACTTATGACGGTCCTGATGTCGATACCATTGCTACCGGCCCTGAAAGCGGCGGCTATCAAGGTACCCAAGTGCCTTGGCTTGGTACAGCAGGCGGTGCATTGCCGTTTGGATATACCGGTCGCGCGCATTTGAACTGGGCTGCGGCGATTCACGGACCAGGAACCTTGGAGGTGTCTGCCGCCGACGCACTGGCTGATTATGGCGTGGCAGCGGAAATTGATACCGGCGCCGGTGCTTGGAAAGATAATGGCCTGGGTAACGACGGTTTACCCACTGCAACAGGTCCAACCGGTTGGAAACACCAAATTGACATGGGTTTGATTAAATCCGACATCTCTACTGTACTGAGGCTGAACCTGACCTCGCTGGGCACCATTAACGGTAATTTTGGCGTTACCGTATTTAAAGGTATGGATACTACCAACTCGGTAGCTTATAGCCACCACGGTAGTTGGAATAACACCGGCAAGCCGGAAAATACCAGCAACCCTTTCTACAATGTGGGCGTTGGTTCCGGTATGGAGTACCTGACTCATGACGCTACCGTCGATGCCGTGAATTATCTTGAGTTTTTCGCAGAGGCAGGCCAAGTTTATACGATTGCGCTGGGTGGTAACGGCGTCGGCAGATGGAATGCAAACGTCTCCGGCTATGAATTGTCCATCGCCGCAGTACCGGTCCCTGGCGCCGTTTGGTTATTCGGCAGCGCGATGGCCGGTATGATCGGTTTTGGCGGTCGCCGTAAAGCTGCCGTTGCGGCGTAAGGATGAAAGCATGCTGCAAGTCTGACGGTTTGTAGCGCAAGGAAATGTGGTTTTAGGAATAATCAGGAAGATTCGCCAGGGATGGCGTCTTTGTTACGGGGCTGCTAAGGATGTGGTCGACCGTTCCTCCCAATAGATTCGTCGCTACCTTGTACCGAGTTCTAATCATAAGTTAGCAGTTAAATTTTAGATTTACCCTTTGATATACTCCCTGGTATTTTTGAGGGTGTGCTAATGTCCAATGACGCAACGCTAGCTTTAAAACGCTTTGTTTCGCAGCTGGCTTACAGGTTTTAAAAGCCGATGCGTCGTCTCTATACATTGGTTTTCGGTTTAATTTTACCCGCCGTTTTGTTTAGGCTTTACTGGCGCGGCATCAAAGCGCCGGCCTACCGGCAGCGTTGGCGCGAACGCTTAGGCATCTATTCCACCCCATCAAAGCGCGATGTCATTTGGTTGCACGCGGTTTCGGTGGGCGAAGCGGAAGCGGCTTTTCCATTGCTTAAGCTATTGCAGGCTGAATATCCGGAAATACCGGTGTTGGTCACCACCACCACGCCGACAGGGTCGGCGCGTGTTCAAGCTGTACTGGCTGACCAAGTCGAACACGTCTATCTGCCTTACGATTTACCTTTTATAGTCGCGCGCTTTCTTAAGCATTTTCGGCCAAGGCTGGCGGTGATCATGGAAAAGGAGATCTGGCCGAATTTGTTTGCCGCCTGTGCGATGCAGGCGATTCCACTATTTGTGATTAACGCGCGATTGTCCGAGCGATCTGCGCGTTCTTATCAAAAAATCCCGCGGTTGGTTAAACCGGCTTTAGCTTGCGTGCACACGATTGCAGCGCAAACCGAGGAAGATCGCTCGCGGTTTATCGAGATTGGCGCCGAATCGACGCAAGTACAGGTGCTGGGGAATATCAAGTTTGATGTAACGATAGATGCGGCTACGGTCGCGGCTGGGCAGTTGTTGAAACAACAATTGTTTGCCCGGCGCTGGGTCTGGATCATAGCCAGCACTCATCAGGGCGAAGAAGAGATATTTCTGGCGCTTTACCCGCTCCTTAAAGCATCGATACCCGAATTACTGTTGTTGATAGTGCCGCGCCATCCTGAGCGCTTTCAAACGGTTAAGAAGCTTTGCGAACAGCAGGGTTTGGCGGTGGCGATGCGTAGCGAGCAAAAGCAGCATCATGAGCAGACCGATGTTTATATCGCTGACAGTATGGGCGAATTAAAAATGTTGTACGCCGCTGCCGATCTGGCTTTTGTCGGCGGTAGTCTGGTGCCGGTCGGTGGTCACAACGTATTGGAACCGGCTGCCATTGGCGTACCCGTGTTATTTGGCCCGGAAATGTTTAATTTTCAGGAAATTGCCGAGCGGATTTTAGCCTTGGAAGGGGCAATACAGTGTCGTGATCGCCAAGGCCTAACTGATGCCGTGTTACGCCTCTATCGAGATATAGCGTTTAGAAACAGATTGATCGATAACGGCAGGTTATTTGTAGAAAATAACCAGGGCGCTACAAAACGGGTGGCGGGATTGTTGGCGGAGTACCTGTAAGTTTTACGCTCGGGCTAGGGTGGATAGCGGGCAATTTATTGAGGTTTTCCGTTATAATTCGCCAGTTTTTTAATTTGTAAAAGGTGTGAAGCGCATTATGTCGGATATTAAAAAAGTGGTGTTGGCCTATTCCGGTGGTTTGGATACCTCGGTTATTTTGAAATGGCTGCAAGATGTCTACGACTGCGAAGTCGTGACATTTACCGCCGACATCGGTCAGGGTGAAGAACTGGAACCGGCTCGCGCTAAAGCAACTGCTGCCGGCATCAAGGAAATTTATATCGACGATTTGCGCGAAGAATTTGCTCGCGATTTCGTATTTCCGATGTTCCGTGCCAATACCATTTACGAAGGCGAGTATCTGCTCGGCACTTCGATTGCCCGTCCCTTGATTGCCAAACGCTTGATCGAAATCGCCAACGAAACCGGCGCCGACGCCGTCTCTCACGGCGCTACAGGCAAGGGCAACGATCAAGTGCGCTTTGAATTGGGTGCTTATGCCTTGCGTCCGGATATCAAAATCATCGCCCCTTGGCGCGAATGGGATTTGAACTCCCGGCAGAAGCTGCTGGATTATGCCGAACAGCATGGCATTTCCGTGGAAATGAAAAAAGGTAAAACCTCGCCTTATTCCATGGATGCCAACTCGTTGCATATTTCGTACGAAGGCCGGATTTTGGAAAATCCCTGGACGGAACCGGAAGAAGATATGTGGCGCTGGACCGTATCGCCGGAAAATGCCCCGGATCAAGCGACCTATGTTGAGCTGACTTATCAAAATGGTGACATCGTTGCTATCGACGATGTGCCGCATACGCCGCATCAGGTGATGGAAAAATTGAACAAAGTTGCCGGCGCCAACGGCGTTGGTCGTCTCGACATCGTCGAGAATCGCTATGTCGGTATGAAGTCCAGAGGCTGCTACGAAACCCCTGCCGGCACTGTGATGTTGAAAGCGCATCGAGCCATCGAATCGCTGACCCTGGACCGCGAAGTGGCGCACTTAAAAGACGAGTTGATGCCGCGTTATGCGTCCTTGATTTACAACGGTTACTGGTGGAGTCCAGAGCGGGCGCTGTTACAAACCATGATCGATGCCTCGCAGGTCAATGTTAATGGCAAGGTCCGGGTGAAGTTGTATAAAGGCAATGTGGTTGTGGTCGGTCGCGCCTCGGAAACCAATAGTCTGTTCGATGAAAATATCGCGACTTTTGAAGAAGATGGTGGTGCTTACAACCAAAAAGACGCCGAAGGCTTTATTAAACTGAATGCCCTGAGAATGCGGATTGCCGCCAAAAAAGGTCGTTGATCGCGGTTTGTATAAAACAGGACATTTTTGATTTAGCTTGTATAATGCGCCGATGTATTTCCGGTGGGCATGGGGTGCCGTTTAGGCGCCGCGTGCTCTAGGAAATTCAATAGAGCTTCCCGATTAGCAACACTAAAAGAATAATGAGCGATATGCCTGAGATTAATCTGGATGATGTCAATACCGATAAGCATGAGATAGTCTATCTGCGCGCCCATCAGCATCAGGCGCTGATGAAGGCTAATCGCTTTTTGTTAATGCTGGTTCTGGCGTTGATGGCGGCGGTTTTTTTGTTGGGTTTTGTATTACTGCCTAAACAAAATCTGTTGACCGAAATACAAAAGCATCAGGCTATCTCGGCAGTGTATGCCACGCAGAATCCGGCGCTATCCGCCGAAATCAGCGCCTTGAAAGGCCAGTTGTTCGGCTTGTTAAGCGGGTCTATCGACAGCAAGCTAAGAGCCCTGGAAGAGAATATCAAAAAGGGTAGCGTGGCCGATTCCCTGGAGACCATTCAGGATCTGAAAGGCGATGTCAAAATACTCACTACCTATTCCGTTGATTCGCCGGCAAAAGTGGAAGGTGCGGCTGCCAATCAGGCCCTGATCAAGGAATTGAACGACATTAAAGATTTGGTCTATCTGACCTTTGTGTCTTGCGGATTGATGATTGCGGCGGTTGCCGGAGTTTGGCTACGCAACCGCTACCGCTTAACCCATCAACGCAGCCAACAGGCGTATCTCGGTCGTCAAGACTAACTTGTA
The DNA here is from genome assembly GCF_002834115.1 of Methylomonas sp. Kb3. Classification (NCBI taxonomy): domain Bacteria; kingdom Pseudomonadati; phylum Pseudomonadota; class Gammaproteobacteria; order Methylococcales; family Methylococcaceae; genus Methylomonas; species Methylomonas sp. Kb3. The sequence goes on from NZ_PIZT01000002.1 coordinate 121,970, forward strand.
GTATAACGACCACAAAAAAGCCGCTGTCCCGTGAGGGGCAGCGGCTTTTTGTTTGCCTGTAAGGCTACGATTATTTTTTCAGATATTCGTAAACTGCATCGATAGCTTGGTCTTCGGTATAACCTGCTTTTTTCACAGGACCGACTTCCATGATAGCCGCAACAGCTTTAGGCATACCGTTTTTGCCTTCTTTCAGAACTTTAGCGAACTGGTCTTTAGGCAGTTTGCCGGCGCTGATCAAGGCCGATAATTGTGGATTGGAAGCGATGTCATGGCAAGCGCCGCAGCCACGACCGAAAGCACGCTCATAAATTTTCGCGCCGATTTCTTCCGCTTCGTTAGCTGCAACTTGTCCGCTGATAGCGATCAAAGTTGCGCCTACTAATAAACCGAATGATTTTTTCATATGATTCTCTCGTTGTGTTTAAAAAAAGAACTGCATATTGTTATTTGCATAGGCAGTTCATTGGGAAATTAAGCGGGTAAAGGATAGGGAACTTTAGCGAAAAATTCAATCGATTTTCTCTGTCGTTCGCGCCTTTACCGGGTTTGCGGGCTGATTTTTCCAAGTAAAACTTAACATCGTCTGAAATAAGGAAAAATTCACACTTGCTTAGTTTTGGCCGGGTTGAAACCATTCCAACTGTTTGCGCAGGCGCACTACGGTGCCCACTATGATCAAGGTCGGTGGTTTAATGTCCGCGTTTTCGACACGTTTAGGCATATCGCCCAGGGTGCCGGTAATGACTCGCTGATGGCGGGTAGTGCCTTGTTGAATCAATGCAATCGGTTGATCGACCGGGCAGCCGTGATCGATCAACGATTGGCAGATAGTCTCCAGACCGACCAGACCCATATAAATCACGACGGTCTGGTTGGGAGAGGCTAACTGGCTCCAGTTCAGGTTGATATTGCCGTCCTTCAAATGCCCGGTAACGAAGGTGCACGACTGTGCATGGTCGCGATGGGTCAGCGGAATTCCCGCATAGCTGGCGCAGCCGGCGGCAGCGGTAATGCCTGGTACGACTTGAAACTGAATGCCTTGCTGCATCAGGGTTTCGATTTCCTCGCCACCTCGGCCGAAAATAAACGGATCGCCGCCTTTCAGGCGTGCGACGCGCTTGCCCGACAAAGCCAGATTCGCCAGCAACTCGTTGATCGATTCCTGCGGTAGACTGTGATTGCTGCGTTGCTTGCCCACGTAGATTTTCTCCGCGTCGCGGCGAGCCATTTCTAATATTTCCTGGGAGACGAGCCTGTCGTAGACGATCACATCCGCTTGCTGCATCAAGCGCAGGGCTCGAAAAGTCAATAAATCCGGATCGCCGGGGCCGGCACCGATCAAATACACCTCGCCGCGATTTTGTGTCTGCTCAGCCGCATCAAGTTTGGCTTGTAATTCTATTGCAGCTTGCTCGCGGCGGCCGGAAAACACCAATTCGGCGATGTGGCCTTGCAAGGCGTCTTCCCAGAATACCCGGCGGCGGTTGGGTTCTTTGAGTCGTTCCTTAACCAATGCTCGAAAATCCTCGGCAAACTGCGCCAGCAGCCCGAACGCACCGGGAATGGCGCTTTCCACCTTGGAACGCAGTAAGCGCGCGAGAACCGGTGACACGCCGCCGGAAGACACCGCTACGATTAATGGCGAGCGATCAACAATCGCCGGAAAGATAAAACTGCATAAATCGGGATTATCCACCACGTTCACCGGAATATTCTGAGCCGTCGCAGCTTGCGCAACCGTTTCGTTGACCGTGCGCTGGTTGGTGGCCGATATGACCACGCGCATGCCTTTCACATCGTCCGCAGCAAAGGCCTTTTGTTGGATTACTACTTGATTATTGCGCCCCATTTCCGCGACGCTGGCGCCAATTTCCAGCGCCACCACGGTAATACGCGCGCCGGTTTTTGCCAGGAGCTCGATTTTACGCGAGGCGATTTCGCCGGCGCCGACAACCAGGCATGGCTGGTCTTTTAGTTTTAAGAAAAGCGGGAAGTAATCCATGGTGCTTGATTTTCGTGGTCTGGGGTTGGTGTTATTATAAGCGTTGTCTAAAGAACAGTTGAGTGAACACCACTATGATCGAATTTGATTTGGAAGTCGATGCCAGCGGATTGCAATGTCCGTTACCGTTGCTGCGTTTGAAAAAGGCGATTATGGAAGTGGAAAGCGGCAGGGTAGTCAAAGTGATTGCTACCGATCCGGCGGCCCATTTGGACTTTGGCGTCTATATCGATCAGGCGGGACATATTCCGCTGAAGATATTCAAGGAAGCCGATAAACAAGTATTCTTTATACAGAAAAAATAGAAGCGATTCAATATTATAAAGGGTCAAAAGGGCGCTTCTTTTGACCCTTGTCCTCAGCTTTTATTTCCTCAAGCTAATAATCGGCCAGTTTGCTTGCCGAGCAACTTCCCGTAGTTTTTCGTCGGGATCGACAGCAACCGGTTGATCGACCAAGCTCAATAGCGGCAAATCGTTATGCGAATCGCTGTAGAACCAACTGCCTGCCAGCGTTTCCGTGGAATTGGCCAGCCAGTTGTTCAGCTGCACTACTTTTCCTTGCTGAAAGCAGGGTGTGCCGTTGAATTTACCGGTGTAGCGACCATCGACAAATTCCGGTGTGGTAGCCAGCAGGTTGTCGATACCGTATAGCTTGACGATAGGCTCGGTGACGAAGCGATTGGTGGCGGTAATCACCAGCAAGGTGTCGCCGGCCGCGCGATGCTTTTCCACCAAAGCCTGGGCAGCCTCCAGCATGATCGGCTCGATCAGCGTTTCGACGAATTCAGCGCGCCAGCGATACAGTTGCTCTGCGTCGTGTTGGGCTAGTGGCGCCAGTGAGAAATGCAAAAACTCAACAATATCCAGCGTGCCGTGTTTGTAATCCTCGTAGAATTTTTTATTAGCCTGTTCATACTGGTCTTTGTCGACAATGCCACGGTCGACTAAAAATTGGCCCCATAAAAAATCGCTGTCATCGGCGATCAGCGTGTTATCCAGATCAAAAATCGCTAAGCTCACGGCAAATCCGTCGTCATAAAGAAAAAAGTAGCGGCCTGTGGCGTCCGCCGGTTATTTGTGGAACAATTGCGCCATTCATTTTAATGGCCGTGCCGTTGTTAATTTTAACATCCAGGCATTAGCAACAGGGCGGCAAATAATACAGGTTTTTACATGATAGACTCGAAAGGATACCGGCCTAATGTCGGCATTATCCTTTGCAATGACGAGGGTCGTGTGTTTTGGGCAAAGCGCAAAGGCGCTAACTCGTGGCAGTTTCCGCAGGGCGGGATCGATGGCGACGAGGACCCGGAAACCGCGATGTATCGGGAGTTGTGGGAGGAAACCGGCTTGTGTGCAGAGCATGTGCAGTTGCTGGGGCGCACCCGTTATTGGTTGCGCTATAAACTGCCGGATCGGTATATCCGCAAAAATTCCACGCCCTTGTGCATCGGGCAGAAACAGATTTGGTTTATTTTGCGCTTGATGACAGATGAATCGAATGTCAGGTTCGATTGCGGGCACAAGCAGGAGTTCGATAACTGGAAGTGGGTGGAGTACTGGTATCCGCTGAAAGATGTGGTTTACTTCAAACGCCGGGTGTACCGCAAAGCGATGGACGAATTAGGAGCTTTTTTGATTGCCAATGACGTGGGAGTCAACGCCGAGAGTTATTTATCCGGAAGATTGGCGTTTGGTTAGTAACTGTGCTGGTTGGTTTGTAAGCCGCTCATGCTGATGGGCAGGTGATAGCATCTGGATCGCAAGTCGCCGTCATCCCCCAATTCGAAGATCCTGTAGCCGGGTGCTAGCGTGTCCAGTTCAAACTCGGTGGCAAACGGTTTGAACTGAAAACAGCTGGCCGGCGTGGCGTATATCGCTATTTGTCTATGACTAGTTTGCATTTCCTGATGTAAATGACCGCAGGTGATGGCTTTAACTTGTGGGAAGTGTTCCGCTATTGCTAGCAATTCCTCACCGTTCTCAATTTGCATCGTATCCATCCAGCTACTTTGGCTCGCAACGCAATGATGGTGTATCGCCAGCAGGGCGGGCGCGTCATTTGTGCTTAGTGTTTGCTGCAAAAATGCCAGTTCTTCCTGTGATACAAGCCCGCCAGGGCACCCGGTTTTTTGGCTGTTTAAGGCAATAATCTGCCAATTATTCAGCAGCAGGTGTTTGCGACAACTGACGAAGTCGGCGTTCAGTTCTGTCGTCATCAGTTCCCAGTCGTCGTGATTTCCTGGCAAACACAGGCAAGGTGTTTGATAAGTTTGCAGATGCCGGCAAATTCGCCGGTAGCTATCGGCGCAAGGGTCTTGGCCTAAATCGCCGGTCAATAAAATCAAATCGAACGGGCCGAGAGTAGCATGCGCGTGGGCCAGGGTTTGCTGGAAATACTGTTCGGTATCGATACCTAGCATACTGTCGCCGACATGGGGCAATATATGCAGGTCGGTTAGCTGCAAGACTTTTAAAGCGGGCATTGTTCAACGCAGATAGGGATAGTAGGCTTGGCTATTAGGGTGAACCTCGCTCAAGTCTTCGTTTTTGCCAATCCAGCGGTAAGTAGCGTGTTGTTGCGCCGGTAGCTGATTAATATCGATATCCAGCTGCAATTGATAACCTAAAACTACGTAATGAGTGCTTATATCCGGCTCTTTGGCAAAATTAGTCTCGTAGAGATGAGTGAAAGCCCCGAGTAGTTGGGCGCTGTCAATTTCGAAAGCTGTGCCCAGTTCAGTTGCGGTGATTCTGCGAAACGCTGCTTCCAAAGTTTCTGATTTGTAGATTCTGCCGCCGGGCACGAACCAATAGCCGGCCGCCGGTTCATTCACGCGCAAGCCCATCAATATTTCATCCCTGCTGGAGCGCACAATTAAGTCAATAGCGACTAGGGGGGTGTTTTTTACGACTGTCAGAAAATCCTGTTTATCGAGCATCCTATATTCCGTGAGCTGAGTGGGTGGAAGGTGATGTTAAACGTCTTTATACAATACCTTGGCATTGCGCTGATAGTTGTAAGCGCTTTTCATAGGTTCGGGCAAATCGTCGATTTCGCACGGCGCAAAACCGCGCTCGACAAACCAATGCACGGTTTGCGTGGAACGTACGAACAAGCGGCGAATAGTTTCGGATTTGGCTTTGTTGCTTAGATAGTCCAACAAGCTGTTGCCGCGCGCGCCTTTTTGATAATCGGCATGCACTGCCAGACAAGCAATCTCCGCACTGTTGCCGTCGGCCATCACATGAAACGCCGTGCAACCGATGATCAAGCCATCACGCTCGATGACTATATAGTCGCCAATTTCCATCTCTAGCTTTTCCCGCGAACGCTTGACCAGGATGCCTTGCTGCTCCAAGGGTTTGATCAACTCCATAATGCCGCCGATGTCGTCCAATGTCGCTGCCCGTATGGTTTCGAAGGCGTTAGAGCTAATCAGTGTACCGATACCGTCGCGGGTAAACAGTTCCAGGAGTAAGGCGCCGTCCACATGCCTATTGATCAAGTGCGCGCGCTGTACGCCTTTTTCGCAACTTTGCATCGCGGCGCGTAATGAACGGGCGACTTCATCCGGGACCGTTGGTATCTCTTGCAATAATGCTGAAACTTGAGCGGTAGTGAGCTGTTGTATGGGGTGATTATCGCCAGGCGATACGCAATTTTGTTCGGTTAACAAAATCAACTTTTCGGCTTGCAAGGCGATGGCGACTTCGGTTGCCACTTCCTCGGCCGACAGATTAAAGATTTCGCCGCTGGGCGAATAACCGATAGGCGAAATCAGTACTACGTTTTGTTGATCCAATTGATTATGGATAGCTTGGGCGTCTATGCGCCGCACCTTGCCGGTGTGGCAATAGTCGATGCCATCCAGTACGCCCAAGGGTTTGGCCGTAACGAAATTGCCGGACGCGACACGTATTTTGGCGCCGGCCATCGGCGAGCCGGACACACCCATCGATAACAGGGCTTCAATTTCCACCCGTACCAGACCTGCGGCCTGCTTGACGTATTGCAAGGTCGTGGCGTCGGTGATCCGTAAATGGTGGTGAAACTGCGGCGTGTTGCCATGCCCGGTGACTTGTTCGTCGATCTGCGGGCGAATGCCGTGCACTAGTACCAGCCGGACGCCCAGACTCCTCAGCAACGCGAAGTCGTGAATCAGATTGTCGAACTCCGGCTCCGTCACCGCGTTCCCGCCGAAAAAGATCACAAAGGTGCGGTTGCGATGAGCATGGATGTAGGGCGAAGAATTTCTGAACCAATTAACGAAAGTTGATTGATGTTCCATGGAGTGTTTACGAATCGGTTGCGGGGTTGCTGGCTGCTTAGTGTAACTTTGCCAGCGTTAAAACCCAATCAGGGCTGGTTATTTGGTTTTTTTCCAACGGCTGGCCACATAATCCAGCGCTTCTTGAATGTTCAGGTCCCGAGTACCGCCGCCGGTTCGCACGAAGAATTTGGGGATGTTGCTCTGCGTCAGAAACACGGGCCGATGCGAGGGGGAAACAATAACCCGGCAGACATCACGGTCGGCCAATTTATGAAAAAGCACGTGGATCAGCGGGCACAAATCGGCCCCCAGATTGCTGGAGATCGCAGTCATCAAGGTTTGCTCGAAACCGTCTTGGTCGGGTTTTTTTAGGGTTTGGAAATCTGAGTTCAGGCCGAGGACTTCGCCATTGTCGGCCACGCCGATCAGCAAGGTCCCGCCAACCGGACTGTTAAAGAAACCGGCCAGCGTTTTCATAATCACGCCTTCCAGGGCCTTATTGACGCGCTGCTCCTGAATATCCCAGCGCAGCGATGATTTAAACTCCAGCAACGGTCCTTCGCCTTGGCGGATGATGGTTGGTAAATCTTTTTCCAGCTCGACTTTCAACGCATCCAAAGCGACCAACCGCTTGTGCAGTATCTGATAAAAACCCAGCGACAGCAGACCCAGTATCGCGCCGATTTCGGCATAGAATAGAATCAGGTTGTTCTGATTGATTTGACCGGTCATTACTTCGGTGAACTGGCCTAGCACGAATTCGATAGAGGACAACGGGTCAGAGTTGCGCTCGCGCGAACTGATGTAGTCGTAACTGGGTGCCAATAAAAATATTCCCATGCCGGCGCCTATCCAGCCTGCTATGAAATAGATTTTTAGCTTTTGTTTCCAGATGTACAGCAGTTGGAGGAGGAAGCGTTTCATCAGCGATTTCAATTAAGGCCAAGTTGCGGCGGTAATGGATCAATTACTCGGTTGAGCCGATTTGATCGCTTCAGTCGCAATCTGTACCAGAAATGATGCACTGGCCTTTTCTGGGGGTACGGCGCTGAAAATTTTGACGAGGGTTATCAGGCGTTAACCGGAATAGTGAGGCTGCTTCCAGGTATTTTGGAAGCAGCAGATGACCACGTGTTGGTTGATATGCAAAGTTGAAGACTTGATGGTGTTTTAGTGGCTAAAATCATCAAGCCTTTATGCGGCATCGTCAACTTACTGATCTTCGAGTCTGGACAAATCCCGCACCGCACCCTTGTCGGCGGATGTGGCAAAAAAAGCATAGGCTTTCAGCGCCACTGACACTTTGCGTGGGCGCGGCTTGGCGGGTTTCCAGCCCAATTTGTCCTGTTCGGCGCGGCGTTGAGCCAGTTCCTCGTCACTAAGCAAGACGTTGATGGTGCGATTAGGAATGTCGATGCGGATACGGTCGCCATTTTTCACCAAGCCAATCGCGCCGCCTGCCGCCGCTTCCGGTGAGCAGTGGCCAATCGACAAACCGGAGGTGCCGCCGGAAAAACGGCCGTCGGTCAATAGCGCGCAGGCTTTGCCCAAACCCTTGGATTTGATGTAGCTGGTCGGATACAGCATTTCCTGCATGCCGGGTCCGCCTTTGGGGCCTTCGTAACGCACCACTACCACATCGCCGGCTTTGACTTTGTTATTGAGGATGTTTTCTACGGCTTCGTCTTGCGATTCGACCACATGGGCGTTGCCTTCAAAGACCAGCAGGCTGTCATCGACACCTGCTGTTTTGATCACGCAACCATCCACTGCGATATTGCCGTGCAATACCGCCAACCCGCCTTCCTGGCTGAAGGCATGGTCAATGGAGCGGATACAGCCTTCGGCGCGATCAGTGTCCAGGCTGGGCCAACGGGTGTTCTGACTAAACGCTACCTGAGTCGGAATACCGGCGGGGCCAGCCATATAAAAAGTTTTTACGGCATCGTCGGGGTTGGCGGTAATGTCCCATTGTGTCAGGGCATCGCCGAGAGGTTTGGCGTGCACGGTGGGTACATCGGTGTGCAAGCGGCCAGCTCGGTTCAGTTCGGCCAGAATTGCCATGATGCCGCCGGCGCGATGCACGTCTTCGATATGATATTTGTCGGTGTTAGGCGCGACCTTGCACAATTGCGGCACAACGCGCGACATGCGATCAATATCCGCCATGGTGAAATCGATGCCGGCTTCTTGAGCAATAGCCAGCAGATGCAAGATGGTGTTCGTTGAGCCGCCCATCGCGATGTCCAGCGCAATCGCATTTTCAAAGGCTTTAAAACCCACCGCACGCGGTAGTACCGATGAGTCATTTTGCTCGTAATATTGTTTGGCCAGTTCGACGATACGGCGGCCGGCTTGTTTGAACAATTGTTCGCGATCGGCATGGGTGGCTAACATGGTACCGTTGCCCGGCAACGACAAGCCCAGCGCTTCGGTCAGGCAGTTCATCGAATTGGCGGTGAACATGCCGGAGCACGAGCCGCAAGTCGGGCAGGCAGAGCGTTCGACAGCCGCTAGATCGGTGTCGGATACTTTGCTGTCTGCCGCCATGACCATGGCGTCCACCAAATCCAGCCTCTTGATGTCCGCGCTTTCCGCCAACCGTACTTTACCGGCTTCCATCGGGCCGCCGGAGACAAAGATCACCGGAATATTGATGCGCATAGCCGCCATCAACATGCCTGGGGTGATTTTGTCGCAGTTGGATATACAGACAATCGCATCGGCGCAATGCGCATTGACCATGTACTCGACGCTGTCGGCAATCAAATCGCGGCTGGGCAGGCTATACAACATGCCGTCGTGACCCATGGCAATGCCGTCGTCAACCGCGATGGTGTTGAATTCCTTGGCGACGCCGCCGGCCAGTTCAATCTCGCGCGCCACCAATTGGCCAAGATCTTTTAAATGTACGTGGCCCGGCACGAACTGAGTGAAAGAATTGGCTACTGCGATAATCGGTTTATTGAAATCGCCGTCTTTCATGCCGGTGGCGCGCCACAATGCGCGCGCGCCAGCCATATTGCGGCCTTGAGTGGTGGTATGAGAACGGTATGCAGGCATGGTGATTCCAGATGAAAGCAAAAGCGGCGCTTAAACTGCCGCGGGAAAGGGCGTCATTTGAAGCAGGGCGGTCCTGCGGCTAATTCGTTTAAAACTAAAAACTATCCCAGCCGCTGGAACGGCGGCGCCAGCTGAGTTTGGGCAGAATAAAGCCCAGCAATACGCCGAATAAAGCCAAGCCGCCGCCGTACAAAAACCAGTCCTGGTTACTGCTGTCGGTCAATGCCTGATTTTCGCGTTTTAATTGTTGTAGTTCGCGCTCGACGGAGATGACGCGCTCCTGCAATTGGTCGCGCTGTTGTTTGAGTTGTATCGCATTGGCGGCGGTTTGCTGAAGTTCGCTAAGGTCGGCGCTGAGCTTATCGCGTTCTTTGCCAATTTCCTGGCTGTTGGCTTGTCCGGCTTTAAGTTGTTTGTTTTCTTCCTGCAGCGCTTCGAGTTTTTTGCTGACGGCTTCCAGTTGATTGCGGGCGCTGGGTTCGCCGGTCAGGTAGCGGCTGAGAATGAATCCCTCCGCGCCGCTGCTGGTTTGTATATAGGTATAGCCGTTTTCGGTACTTTCTTGCAATACGCTGACTGGGATGCCGTTTTCCAACATTTTGACTATCTTGGTGCGCTCGCTTTCGCCGCTACGTAATGGCACCTCGACTTTGTCGGTGACGTAGGCGGTTCTTGCCATGGCAAGCGGGCTAATCAGCAGACAGGCAAACAGGTAGGCAAAAGTTTTTTTCACAGTATCACTCTTCGTTCGGCGTAAAGAAAGCGGCGATTCTAGCGAAATTATCGGCAGATGAGAAATTCCAGTAGCGCTTTCTGAGCGTGCAGGCGATTCTCGGCTTCCGGAAATATCACGCTTTGTGGGCCGTCGATGACCTCGGCTGTCACTTCTTCGCCGCGATGTGCCGGCAGGCAGTGCATGAACAGCGCATCGGTTTTGGCGGCAGCCATGGTTTTGCTGTTGACCTGAAAATCCTTAAATACGAATTCGCGTTTTTTTTGTTCCTCTTCCTGTCCCATGCTGGCCCAGACGTCCGTCACCACTAAATCGGCTTGCTGTGCCGCTTGCTCCGGCGTATTGAAAAACGCCACTCTATGTCCGGCGGCATCGACGATACTTTGCTGCGGTCGGTAATCGACAGGGCAGGCGATGTTCAATTTAAAGTCGAATTGGCGAGCCGCATTGATATAGGAATGGCACATATTATTGCCGTCGCCGATCCAGGCTACGGTTTTGCCGGCGATGTCGCCGCGCAGTTCGAAATAGGTTTGCATATCGGCCAGCAATTGACACGGGTGCAGCAAATCGGTCAGGCCGTTGATGACGGGTACTCGCGAGTGCTTGGCAAAGGTGGTGACCGTTTCGTGATTGTTGGTGCGCAGCATAATACAGTCCACCATGCTGGAGATCACCTTGGCGCTATCTTCCAGGGGTTCGCCGCGGCCGAGTTGCGTGTCTCTGGGTGATAGAAACAGGGCGCTGCCGCCGAATTGGGCCATGCCTGCTTCGAAGGAGATACGGGTGCGGGTCGAGGATTTTTCGAAAATCATCGCCAGCACTTTACCTTTGAAGGGCTGATAGTCCGGGGTGCGATGCAATTTGAGCTGAATGGCCCGTTGAATCAGGTTGTGTAGTTCGGCGCTGGACAAATCCAGCAGACTGATGAAGTGTCTGGGTTGCATGGTTATTGTCTGCAAAATGCCTGAATGAGCGCTGTCAGGGTGTCTGTCAGCGTTGATATTTGCGCGTCGTCGATGATTAGCGGCGGCAGCAAACGGATAGTGTTGTCGGCAGTGACGTTGATCAATAAGCCTTCCGCCAAGGCTTTTCCGACCAATTCGCCGCAAGGCCGATCCAGTTCAATGCCTATCATCAAACCTTTATGGCGAATATCGACGATATGCGGGGTGTCTGCCAGTGCGTTTTTGAAGCGCTGGCAAATTTGTTCTCCTTTTGATTGCGCATCGGCGATCAAGGTGCTGGTTGATAAAGTTTCCAGTACCGCTAAGGCCGCGCTGCACGCCAGTGGATTGCCGCCAAACGTCGAGCCGTGATTGCCGGCTTGTAACACGTCTGCTGCTTTGCCGCGCGCCAGGCAAGCGCCAATCGGCACGCCGTTACCCAAGGCTTTAGCCATCGTACATACATCCGGCAGGATGCCGTTATGTTGATAAGCCAGAAAGCGCCCGGTACGGCCGGCGCCGGTTTGAATTTCATCCAGCATCATCAGCAGATTGTGCCGATCACATAGTGCGCGAATTTGGTTTAAGTAATCCGCCGCCGGAATATTCACCCCGCCTTCGCCTTGCACCGGTTCAACCAGGATCGCGACGATGTTTTTATCGGCGGCGAGAGCTGCTTCGATAGCCGGCATGTCGTTGTACGGCACATGGGTAAACCCGGCCAACAGCGGCGCGAAGCCTTGCTTGATCTTGGTGTTGCCGGTGGCGCTCAGCGTGCCCATAGTCCGGCCATGGAAGCTTTTTTCCATGGTCAACACTACTGGGCTTTCAACGCCTTGCTGGTGGCCGTATTTGCGGGCGATTTTTATCGCCGCTTCGTTGGCTTCGGCGCCGGAATTGCTGAAAAACACATTATCCATGCCGCTTAGCCCGATCAGTCTATCCGCCAGTTGCGACTGCAACTCTACGCCGTAAAGATTGGAGGTATGCAGCAAGGTTTTGCTTTGCCGGCAGAGCGCTTCATGCACGGCCGGATGGGCGTGGCCGAGGTTGCACACGGCAATGCCGGCCACCGAGTCGAGATAGCGGCGTCCATCGGTATCCCACAACCACGCGCCTTCGCCGCGTGTAAAAGTGACCGACTGGCGGGCATAGGTAGGCATGATGTGACTGGTCATTGTGCTAAGACTCTGAAAGTGTTTTGAAAAACGCTATTCGCTCGAAAAAAGCGCGCGATTATATTTTTTTCATCCCGCGTACGCAATAAATACTTTTCCTCAAAATCCAGTGTTTTGCCGGATGTCCGTAGCAATAGTGGAGCGATTTGCCCGAAATTTTCGCGTGTCTGGGCGTTTGTTATAAATCTGTAACATTGATGCTTTAAATTCTCGCAAATTAAGTTGTTTCGACCGGTTTGAGTTTGCCGGCGATTACTCACAAAGGACTTGCGTTGAACGACAACGAACATCTTTTAGACGATAAAAAGCACATCGTTTCGATTCGGTTGAACAATTCCGACCGGATTGCCGTGCGTGCCATGGCCGCTCGGCTGTTTGTGCGTGAGTCGGAATTGTACCGGTTTGCGGTCTACCATTTGCTGAATCGGTTACACAAGCTGCATGAAGACTCGTGTGTCGGTAGCGATTTGTTACCGTTATTCATCGAGTTTAAGGACGAGCTCAACACGCATTTGGGCTTAAAAAAGCATCAGCTATTCAAGATTTTTAACGGCAAGAACCCCGATCCGGAAAAATTCGTATCAATGGCCGATATTGAGCTGTTGTTATTGCCGCAACACGCGGTGCGTCAGCGCTTGCAACAAATGAACGAGGCTGCCGGGCAGCGCAGAGCCGACACCAACGCTTGGCTTTTGGAATATTTGAAGGATAAATATCACTTCAGCGTGTATGACGCGGATACGGAGTTGCCGTTTCTGGATGCGTTGGCGCTGGAAAATAGATAAATCGTCAGTCATTCAGCTATCTCGGCCGTCATTGGTTCGGCGGAAGCTGAGAATTTGCCAAATGTTCTCTAGCACAGTGTGTCTGCGAATGTGTATGGCTGGACAGTAATAGGGCGTTTTAGCTATGCTCAGCAAACTTATTGTTTTGTTGCGCGGAGGCGGCATGTCATTGACCCCATCTTTGTTTCCGGAATTGATTCAAGCGTTGATTGAGACCATTGATGCGCATGCCGAAGAAGTAACCGAACTGGATCAAGCGATAGGCGACGGCGACCATGTGTTTAATTTACAGCGTGGTTTGCAGGCCTTACGCGAGCATGCCGGCGAGATAGCGACACTCGACTGGGTTGCTGCGTGGCAGAAAATTGGTATGACGGTGATGGCTGCTGTCGGTGGTGCGTCCGGATCTTTGTACGCGACTTTGTTTATCGCGCTGGCAAAGAATGCTAAGGACAAGCTTATCGATCTTGCTGGGTTTTCTGATGCATTTTTGCAGGCAGTCGAGGCTGTGAAGCAACGCGGCAAGTCTGATGTTGGTGAGAAGACTATGCTGGATGTGCTAGGGCCGGTCGCCAAGGAGTTGCGGGAGCATGCGGCTGCGGGTAAGCCGCTGGCCGAGATTCTGGATAGCCTAAGCCTGGTGGCGGCAGAAGGCGTGGAAGCGACTCGGGACATGCTGGCCACCAAGGGCCGAGCCTCGTTTCTGGGCGAGCGCAGCAAGGGCCATATCGATGCCGGTGCCAAGACTGCGCAGTTGATGATCGCGGCGATTGCCGAGGTGTTGAAAAACGCCCAGGCGCAAGCCGCTTAGATTGTTGCTTGCTTCAACAACCCCAGCGCAACGCAGCGGTATTCACCGGCGCATCCCAAAAACCCAGCATTTCTTCGTCCAGCAGCGTCAGCGTTAGCGAACAACCTGCCATATCCAGTGACGTAGTAAAGTTGCCTACCAGAGAGCGCTGGACGATCACGCCGCGTTCGCTGAAATATTGCCAGGCCAATTCGTAAATCAAATGTAGCTCTATCAATGGTGTGGCGCCGAAGCCGTTCACATGCAGCAACACGGCTTGACCGGCGGCCGGTTGCAATTCGTCGAAAATATGTCCGGCTAATTGGTCGACAATTTCGCTGGCGCTCACCAGCTTCTTTGTCTCGCGGCCGCGTTCGCCGTGGATGCCGACACCTAACTCGATTTCGTCGTCGGCAATAGCAAAAGTTGGATGGCCCAAGGCCGGCACCGTACAACTGGTCAAGGCGACACCCATCGAAGCGGTTGCTTGATTGACCCGTTCGCCCAGTGCCTTGCAGGTGGCTAAGTCAGCGCCGGATTCGGCGGCGGCGCCGACGATTTTCTCGACGATGGTGGTGCCGGCCACACCTCTACGGCCTATGCTGTGGGTTTTGGGTAAGGAAATATCGTCGTCAATCAAAATGCTGGCGTTGGGCAGGTCCAGCATCTCGGCGGCCATTTCAAAATTCATGACATCGCCAGCGTAATTTTTAACGATGAATAACGCGCCAGCGCCGCCGTCCATGGCTTGCGCCGCGGCCAGCATCTGGTCCGGGGTTGGCGAGGTGAACACTTGGCCAGGGCAGGCGGCATCCAGCATGCCGACACCTACGAAGCCGCTGTGCAGCGGTTCATGGCCTGAGCCGCCGCCGGAAATCAGCGCGACTTTGCCGGTTTTACGCACGTTGCGATATACAAATCGCGGCTCAGGATTGAATTGCACGATGTCGGCATGGGCTTTGGCAAAGCCCTGCAGGCTGGTTTGCAGTAAGGTGTCCGGGCTGTCGATAAATTTTTTCATGATTCGCCTCCGCTGTTAGGGTGTGGAATGAGCTTAGAGTTTGCTGTGGCGCAAGCTTTCGGTGATGTCGCGTATGTCCGGCATAATCCAGGTTGGACCGAAATCCGCTGCAGCGACGTCTTGTTCGGTGGATACGCCGCTGAGTACCATCAGGCTGCGGATACCGGTGCGCACTGCGCCGAGAATGTCGGTATCCAGCCGGTCGCCGATGGCGACAGTATAGGCTGGGTCGACATTTAGCAGGCTCAATGCTTGTCGGTAAATGATAGGCTCCGGCTTGCCGATAATCATTGGTTTGATGCCGGTGGAAGCTGTCAAGCCTGCCAGAATGGCGCCGTTGCCGTGGGTTTCGCCGCGTTCGGTCGGTAGCGAAAGGTCGCCGTTGGTGCCGATGAAGTGCGCGCCGGCTCGTAGATTCAGAGTGGCGGTGGCCAGTTTGTCCCAGCTTAATTCTCTGTCCATGCCGCAAACAACCAGATGCGCGCGCTGTTCGGGCTCGGTCTCGTAAATTCCGGTAAGTTTAAATCCCAAATCCAATAGAGGCTGGCGGGCACCAATGCCGCCGATTACAAATACGCGAGTAGTCTGAGGATCGTAGCGTTCGGACAAATATAGCGCTGTGGCCATGCCCGAAGTCAGAATCTCATTCAACGTTACCGTTACACCCATTTTTGCCAGCTTATCGACATACTGTTCCGCTGTCAGGCTGGCGTTATTGGTAGCCAGGATGAAAGGCAACTCTAGGTCGCGTAAGGTCTGAAAAAACTCAACAAGTCCTGCTTGAGCTCGGTCGCCGTGCCAAAGTACGCCATCCATGTCTATGATTAGGGCGCGGATGTCGGTGAAAGCTTGCATAAACGGTCTCGGTTGCTTGGGTTGTTTAAATGGGGTTTGTGTCTGCAAAGTCTGATATTTGGCGCTAAAAATGTCAGGAATTTGCGGTGCGGAAGAATTGCATACATCACCGCCTGCTGTCCAGTTAGCCGGGATTGGTGGTATTTTCCTTGACTAATTGTTTGTAACCTAGTTTAATGCGCGGCTCTTGACGCCCAGGTAGCTCAGTCGGTAGAGCAGAGGACTGAAAATCCTCGTGTCGACAGTTCGATTCTGTCCCTGGGCACCATTCTGGTTTTAGGTTAAGTCGCTGCCCAGGTAGCTCAGTCGGTAGAGCAGAGGACTGAAAATCCTCGTGTCGACAGTTCGATTCTGTCCCTGGGCACCATCTGAACAAATATTCCCCTCGCAATAGCGTTTGATCGGCTAGAGTCTCTCAAATCCAAGATTTTCTTTGTTTCAGTCGGTAAGTAGCTGACGAATAGCGGCTCGGTTCAATGCCATACCTTTGGGCGATTTCGATGGTGAGCGAGCCTGTGGGCTCTGTCTCCTGTGTCATCCTTGTAAATTTCGGTGTGAATACAATTCTGTCGAGAGTGCAGGTTTCAGGATTTAGCCAAGTACTTGTAGGGTGGCGTGGAATGTCGATTTACATCCTTGAAAGATATGGTTATAATTCGGTTTTTAATTTTTCGCCGCAGTTTTCGAGGCGGTAAATTGTTTCCTGATAAGCGTGGTTTTTTGAGATTATTGTCTCGATAAACGAGTGAGTTCTCCTCAATGCTGTTTCAGGCGTGGTTTTGCTAAGAAAGCCCCTTTCAGGGGTTTTTTCTTTTGTGGGCTTTCGAAAAACGCGAAGCCCACGGGTTTTGGTTGTTTATGGAAGAGCCTGAGGCTCTTTTTTTTTGGGTTTGAAAAGGTGAGGCGTTAATGAAACAGGCTCCTGAACATTTGGTGGAATTGATCGAGCCAATTGTGGAAGGTCTTGGCTATGAGTGTGTGGGGATAGAGTACAACCCGCATCCAACACACGGCATGTTGCGCATTTATATCGACAGCGACAATGGGATATTGCTGGACGATTGCACCAAGGTTAGCCACCAGATTAGCGGGGTGCTGGATGTCGAAGATCCGATTCAAGGTGAATACCATCTGGAAGTATCCTCGCCGGGTGCGGATCGGCCGTTTTTCAAACTCAGCCAGTTTCAACGTTTTTTGGGGAGCACTGTGCTGGTGAGCTTATTCAAGCCCATCGATAAACGCCGCAAAATTACCGGCCAGATCAAGATGGTCGAAGACGATGCCATTCTGCTACAGGATGGTGAGCAGTTGTTAAAAATCCCGTTTCAGGCAATGAGCAAGGCACGCTTGGTGCCGGATTACATAATCAATAAAGGAGGTCGCAGTGGCAAATAAAGAAATTTTATTGGTGGCAGATGTTTTTGCTAACGAAAAAGAAATAGACAAGGAAATTATCTTTCAGGCCATTGAATCCGCTTTGGAAGCGGCGACTGTCAAGCGTTACGAAAATCCGATCAAAGCCCGGGTGGCCATTGATCGTCATACCGGCGACTATCTGACTTATCGGCGTTGGCTGGTGGTCGATGCTAATCCGGAAATCAATGGTGACGTCGAGCATCCGGGCTGGCAGGTGTTGCTGGAAGTTGCGCAATTCGATAATCCCAATATTCAAGTTGGCGACTATGTGGAAGAAGAGATCGAATCGGTCGATTTTTGCCGGATTGCCGCGCAAACTGCCAAGCAAGTTATTATTCAGAAAGTGCGCGAAGCCGAGCGTAAGAAAATTGTCGAAGCCTATCAGGATCGGGTTGGCGAGTTGGTCACCGGCGTCGTCAAACGCTTGGAGAAAGGCAGTGTTTAGCTGGATTTGGGTGGCCACGTGGAAGCGTACATCGCTCGCGAAGATATGATCCCGAAAGAGCCGGTCAGAATGGGTGACCGGGTGCGCGGCTATTTGAAAGCCGTCCGGTCCGAACCACGCGGTCCGCAATTGTTTGTTAGCCGCACCGCGCCGGAATTGTTGATTGCGCTGTTTCGATTGGAAGTGCCGGAAGTCGGTGAAGGTTTGATTGATATTTTGGCAGCGGCTCGGGATCCCGGGTCCCGCGCAAAAATCGCCGTCAGAGCTAACGATCCGCGCCTGGACCCCGTTGGTGCTTGTGTCGGTATGCGTGGCTCCAGGGTACAAGCTATCTCTAATGAATTGGCGGGCGAGCGGGTCGATATTATTTTATGGAACAGCAACGACGCGCAATTCGTGATTAATGCCATGTCGCCGGCCGAAATTCAATCGATCGTGGTCGATGAAGATAAGCACAGCATGGACGTGGCGGTGGCTACCGACAGTTTGTCGCAAGCCATCGGTCGTGGCGGCCAAAACGTGCGTCTGGCTACCGAATTGACCGGTTGGGAATTAAACATTCAAGATGCTGCGCAAGTAGATAAAAACCACGACGAAGCTGCAGCCAAATCCAAACAGCAGTTCATGGAGTTGTTGGATGTCGATGAAGAAATCGCCAGCATTTTGGTTGATGTAGGATTGAATAACATCGAGGAAATTGCGTACATCCCCGTCGACGAAATGCTGGAAATAGAGGGTTTCGACGAAGAGTTGGTGGAAGCTTTGCGTACTCGCGCCAAGGATGCTTTGTTAATCAGTGCTATCGCATCCGAAGAAAAAATTGAAACCGCCGTGCCTAGCGAGGAATTGATGGCGATGGAAGGCATGGACGAAGAGTTGGCGCACCAAATGGCGGCCAAGGGCATTGTGACCTTGGACGATTTGGCGGAGCAGGCGATAGACGACATTATCGAATTTACCGGCATGACCGAGGAGCGTGCTGGTAAACTAATCATGAAAGCCCGCGAATCTTGGTTCGCAGAGGATAAGGGCTGAGGCAGGAGGATACTATGAGCGATAAAACAGTACAGGAATTGGCAGAGGTTGTTGGCATCCCTTTGGAGCGTTTTATAGAACAATTGAAGGAAGCCGGCTTGACCGCCAGCGCGCCCGACGATGTGATAAACGATGAAGAGAAAGTCAAATTACTCGCGCACTTGCGCAAGCGCCACGGCAAGTCGGACGCCGATCAGGAAGCCGCCGCCCCCAAACGCATTACTTTGAAACGCAGTACCAAAACCGAATTAAGGCAATCCTCACCGCCGGGTACCGCGGTGAAAACCGTCAGTGTCGAGGTGCGCAAGCAAAAGACTTATATCAAGCGTAGCGATGCCTCCTCTGTAAACGACGAACTAAGACAGGCCGAATTAGCCAAACAAGCTTTGGAAGAACAGAGACGGCAACAAGCTATCGAAGAAGAAAAGCGTAAGCAATTGCACGAACAGATGGCTGTTCAGTCTGCCTCAGAAGAGCAAGTGGTGCTTAGCGCGGAAATTGCTCAGTCGGTTGATGCGTCCGCGCCAGCTGTGATGGTGAGTGCGGAACCGGTTGCTGCAGAGCAGCAGGTGACCGAGGCGTTGACGGTTGTTGCCGAAGCCCAGCCTAAGCTGGTTCCTAAGGCTGAAGCACCCGCGCCGATTGCGGCGCCGGAGCTGACCGAAGAGCAGCGTCTGGAAAAAGAAAAGAAAGAAAGGCTGGAAGCTGCGGTGCAAAGAACCGCAGAAAAAGTCAAACAAAAAGCCGAAGCCAAGCAGCAACAAACCACGCTGCATAAGAAAAAAGCCGAATTCAAGCCCACCCGCGGCCCGTCTACCGATGGTGATATTGGCGGCGGCGGTGATGCCGCGCGTCGCGGCGGCAAAGGCAAAAAAGGCAAGGCGCCATCGCGTCGGGAAAAACCTGAATTCGAGATCGATGTCAATCAGGCTCGACATAAGTTTGAGAAGCCGGTGGCGCCGACTGTGTATGACGTCACCATTCCGGAAACCATCGTGGTTTCGGATTTGGCTGCAAAAATGAACATCAAGGCTGCCGAAGTTATCAAGCATTTGATGAAGCTGGGCATCATGTCCACGATCAATCAAACCATCGACCAAGAAACGGCGGTGATTTTGGTTGAGGAAATGGGCCACAAAGCCATCATGCAGAGCGAGGATGACTTTGAACAGGAAATGCTGGCCGAGGTGCAAGGTGACAGCGACGAACGTAAAGTTCAGCTGAGAGCGCCTATTGTCACCATTATGGGTCACGTTGATCACGGTAAAACCTCTTTGCTGGATTACATCCGCAAAACCCGGGTTGCTGCCGGCGAAGCGGGCGGGATTACCCAACACATCGGTGCTTACCAGGTTAAAACCGACCACGGTGCGGTCACCTTTCTGGATACGCCAGGCCATGCCGCGTTTACCGCGATGCGGGCACGTGGTGCGGAAGTAACCGACATCGTGATCGTAGTGGTGGCTGCTGACGACGGTGTGATGCCGCAAACCAGAGAGGCCATCGATCATGCGCGCGCCGCGAATGTGCCCATCATCGTGGCCTTGAACAAAATCGATAAACCGGAAGCGAATCCGGACCGTGTCATGCAAGAACTGGCCAACTTGAATGTGGTGCCGGAAGAGTGGGGCGGCGATGTGCAATTCCTGAGGGTATCGGCGAAAGTGGGTACCGGTATTGATGAATTGATCGAAGCGCTGATCGTTCAGGCGGAAGTGCTGGAATTGAAAGCGCCGGTCGATGGCATCGCCTCCGGTATTTGTATCGAATCGCGTCTGGATAGAGGGCGCGGCGCGGTGGCGACGATATTGATTCAAAAAGGTACGTTGAGCAAAGGCGAGTTCGTCCTCTGCGGTCACGAATATGGCCGGATAAGAGCAATGTTCGACGAAAACGCCCACGCTATTAAGTCGGCTGGGCCTAGTATGCCTGTGGAGATTCTTGGCTTGTCCGGTACCCCGGATGCGGGTGATGAATTCCTGGTGGTTCAGAATGAACGGGTTGCTAGAGAGCTTGCCGCTCACCGGGAAGATCGCAAACGCTCCACCCGTCACGCTGCGCAACATGCGTCAAAATTGGACGACGTGTTCTCGCGGATGTCCGCCGGCGAAACGTCCACGCTTAACGTCGTTATCAAAACCGACGTGCAAGGTAGTTTGGAAGCCTTGCGTGAGTCTTTGGTAGGCTTGTCCACCGAAGAGGTGCAAGTCAAATGCATCTATGGTGGTGTTGGTGGCATCAACGAAGGCGATGCTAACCTGGCATTGGCTTCCAGCGCGATCTTGATCGGTTTCAATGTGCGTGCCGATGCGGTGGCTCGTAAATTGATCGAAGAAAAAGACATCGATCTGCATTACTACAGCATCATCTACGAAGCGATCGACGAGGTGAAACGGGCGATCAGCGGTATGTTGGCACCGGAGATCCAGGAAAAAATCGTCGGTCTGGCCGAAGTGAGGGACGTATTCCGTTCGCCGAAATTCGGCGCGGTGGCCGGTTGTATGGTTATCGACGGCTTCGTCAAACGCAACCTGCCGATTCGCGTATTGCGCAACAATGTGGTGATTTACGAAGGTCAGCTGGAATCCCTGCGCCGCTTCAAAGACGATGTCAATGAAGTGAAAATGGGTATGGAATGCGGTATCGGCGTGAAAAACTACAACGATGTGCAAAACGGCGATCAGATCGAAGTGTTTGAACGTATCGAAGTCAGACGGGAAATCTAATGGCAAGAGAGTTCGGCCGCAGTCAGCGGGTTGCATCGGAAATGCAGAAAGAGTTGGCGTCGATATTACAACGTGATGTCGATGACAGCCGCTTAGGTTTTGTCACGATTAACGACGTCGAATTGTCCAAGGATTTGGCGGTCGCCAAGATATTCGTGACGGTGTTGGATGCCCAGGATGATGCCGCTAAGCGCGCGAATGTGAAGGTGTTGAACGAAATTTCGCCGTTTATTCGGCATGAGCTGGCTAGGCGCATGCGTTTGCGGCATATCTCGGAGCTGCATTTTTACTACGATCACTCATTCGACACCGGGATGCGCGTCGCCGAGTTACTGGGCGATTTGCATCACGACGAAGTTAAGGATGCTGTTGCTGCGCCGGAAGCTGGGGCCGATAAACCGCAGCAGGATGATTGATGGCAAAACGTAAGTCCGGGCGCGATGTGCACGGCATCGTGCTGCTCGACAAACGTTTAGGCGTATCGTCCAATCAGGCCTTGCAGGAAGTCAGGCGATTATTTAATGCCAACAAGGCCGGGCATACCGGGGCGCTGGATCCTCTTGCTACCGGTTTGTTACCCTTGTGCTTCGGTGAGGCGACCAAGGTCTCGGCATTGATGCTGGATGACGATAAGCGTTATCAGGTAACGATACAACTGGGCGTGATGACCGATACCGGCGATAGCGAAGGTAAAATCGTCGCCGAAATGCCGGTGCCAGCCCTGGATGGCGTGCAGTTGCAAGCTTGTTTGCAGCATTTCACCGGGCCGATCGAGCAGGTGCCGCCTATGTATTCGGCGCTCAAGCATCAAGGCAAGAAGTTGTACGAGTTGGCTAGGGAAGGCAAAACCGTGGACCGTCAGCCCAGGGCCATCACTATTTATGAATTGCAGCTGTTAAATTTCGATGCCGAATTGGGGCAATTGACGCTGGATGTATTTTGCTCTAAGGGTACTTATATTCGTTCGCTGGCGGAAGATATTGGTCACAGGTTAGGGACCTGCGGCACGGTAACTGCGTTACGCAGAACCAAGGCGGGTATGTTCGATCTGGAGCAAGCTTATACTTTGCAGCAGTTGCAGGCTATGGGCTTTGCAGAATTGCAGAATACCTTAATCGAACTGGATGTACCCCTGAAGGCGATCCCGGAGGTATCTTTGTCTACTGAGCAGGCCGAAAAAATCAAGCTTGGTCAGCGCATAGCCTTTAACGGCGGTATGGCCGGCCAGGTCAGAATATACTCGCCGCAGGCCTTTTTGGGGTTGGGAGAAATTCTATTGGATGGTAAACTAGCGCCGAAAAAACTATTTCATTTGGAAGATCAAACAACTTGATTTTCCGGGAAAAATCGCAAAATTTCTACACCCTATTGTGGAGATAGCGGCTACACGGTCATCGAACGATGGCCTTTATTCAATCAAAATTAATCGATAGGGATTAAGAATGTCATTAACCGCAGAACAAAAAAAAACCATTGTTGAAGAATACCGTTTGTCGGATACCGATACAGGTTCAACCGAAGTCCAAGTTGCTTTGTTGACCGCCAACATTAACCAACTGACTCCGCATTTTGCGACCCATAAAAAAGACAACCACTCGCGCCGCGGCTTGCTGCGCATGGTAAACCAACGCCGTAAATTGCTGGATTACCTGAAAGACACAGATGTGGCTCGTTATCGTTCGTTGATCGAACGTTTGGGCATTCGTAAGTAGCACAAACTGGAAACGGCGCATCGGGCGCCGTTTCTGCTTTAAGGCAAATTTTTAGCATAACCTTTAAACAAAGGAACCTTATAGTGAATCCTATCAGGAAACAATTTCAGTACGGCGATCGTCTCGTCACCTTAGAAACCGGCGAAATTGCCCGCCAAGCCAACGGCGCGGTAATCATTGATGTCGAAGGTACCACTCTGTTGGTGACCGTGGTCGGCAAAAAAGAAAGCAGCGGTGGCGACTTTTTCCCGCTGACGGTGGATTATCAGGAAAAAGCCTTTGCCGCGGGTAAAATTCCTGGCGGCTTTTTCAAACGCGAAGGCCGCCCAAGCGAAAACGAAACGCTGATCTCGCGCCTGATCGACCGTCCGATCCGTCCGTTGTTTCCCGAAGGCTTCACTAACGAAGTCCAAATCATTGCCACCGTGCTGTCCTTGAATCCGGAAATCGATACCGAAGCGCCGGCCATCATTGGTGCGTCCGCTGCGTTGGCGGTGTCCGGTTTGCCGTTTAATGGCCCGCTGGGCGCCGCAACCATCGGCTATATCGATGGCCAATATGTGCTGAACCCCACGTTGCCGCAACTGAAGGAGTCGCGTTTGCGCCTGATGGTTGCCGGTACCTCCAAAGCCGTATTGATGGTAGAGTCCGAGGCCGATGTGCTACCGGAAGACGTGATGCTGGGCGCGGTATTGTTCGGCCACGAGCAAATGCAGGTTGCGATCAATGCGATCAATGAATTTGCTGCGGAAGCAGCTGCACCGGCAATAACCTGGACAGCACCTGCGGATAACGAAGCCTTGAAAGCCGCTGTTGCCGCTGAAGCCGAAGCGCAAATCAAATCGGCCTATCAAATTCCGGAAAAACTGGCCAGACAGGACACCCTGAGTGCAATCCGTAGCGCCGTCGTCGAAAAATTGACCGCCGAAGATCTTTACGGCGAAAAAGACATCCGCAACGTTATCGAAACCTTGGAATACAATGTTGTGCGCGGTGCGATTCTGAACGACCGCAAACGTATCGACGGCCGCGACCTGACCACTGTTCGGCCAATCACGATCCGTACCGGCGTGCTACCCAGAACCCACGGTTCGGCGCTGTTCACTCGCGGCGAAACCCAAGCCTTGGTTGTTGCGACCTTGGGCACCGAGCGCGACGCGCAAATCATCGATGCCCTGGCCGGCGAATATAAAGATACTTTCCTGTTCCATTACAACTTCCCACCGTTCAGCGTTGGCGAAACCGGCCGCACAGGCTCGCCGAAGCGCCGTGAAATCGGCCACGGCCGTTTGGCCAAGCGCGGCGTGCAATCGGTGTTGCCGAACATGGGCGAGTTCCCTTACGTCCTGCGCGTCGTATCGGAAATCACCGAATCCAACGGTTCCAGCTCCATGGCGTCTGTCTGCGGTAGCAGCTTGGCCTTGATGGACGCCGGCGTGCCGATCAAAGCCCCAGTAGCCGGTATCGCGATGGGTCTGATCAAGGAAGGCGATCAATTTGCAGTATTGTCCGACATCCTGGGCGACGAAGACCACTTGGGCGATATGGACTTTAAAGTGGCCGGTTCCGAGAACGGCGTCACCGCGTTGCAAATGGACATCAAGATCGACGGTATCACCGCCGAAATCATGAAAGTTGCGCTGGAACAAGCCAAACAAGGCCGTCTGCACATTTTGGGTGAGATGAACAAAGCCTTGTCCAGCACACGTTCCGAAATGTCAGACTTTGCTCCGCGCATTATCACCTTCAAAATCGATCCGGCTAAAATCCGCGAAGTCATCGGTAAAGGTGGCGTGACTATTCGCGCCATTACCGAAGCCACTGGCGCCAGCATTGATTTGACCGACGACGGCGTGGTCAATGTAGCGTCTGTCGATAGAGCGGCGGGCGAAGAAGCCAGACGCATGATCGAGGAAATCACCGCCGAAGTCGAAGTGGGCAAAACCTACGAAGGCAAAGTGGTGCGTTTGATGGACTTCGGTGCGTTCGTGACCATTCTGCCGGGCAAGGACGGTTTGGTGCATATTTCGCAAATCTCCGACGAACGTGTGGAAAAAGTCAGCGACAAACTGTCGGAAGGCGATGTCGTTAAAGTCAAAGTACTGGAAATCGACCGTCAAGGCCGCGTACGCTTGAGCATGAAAGAAGTCGATAGCGAATAAGTTCGGTTCGACTTTGCAACGAAAAGGGCCGTAAGGCCCTTTTTTTGTGGCTGAAACTCAGAATCTTATGTCGCCGCGCTTGTGATGCCTTTGAATCGTAATTACCGGGGACTATGAATGTCTGTTGACTTTTTAGGCGGGGCTCAGCAGTATTGACTCTTAATCGTCCTGTTAAAACGGTTGAGCAATATGGGTCTTTTACGAATCAGTGCTCACAGTTTAATTCTATTCGGAGGTCACAAAGCGCTATGAGCACTGCCAAATTCGATACGATTGGACAATACCTCCTCAAGCGCCTATATCAAGCCGGTGTAAAAGACATCTTTGGCGTGCCTGGCGACTATGTGTTGGGGTTTTATGATCTGATGATAAAAAGTCAGGTTCGGCATATCGGCACCACCCGAGAAGATTCCGCAGCCTTCGCGGCCGACGGTTATGCGCGTTGCGCGGGCATGGGCGCGTTGGCGGTGACATACGGCGTTGGTGCCTTAAACACAGTGAATGCGATTGCCGGCGCTTATGCGGAATCCTCGCCGGTGGTACTGATCAGTGGCGCGCCCGGCGTTGGCGAGCAGAAAGACGATCCGTTGATTCACCATCGATTTGGGCCGTTTACTTTTCAGCGGGAAATTTTCGAACGGATTAGCTGCGCGTCGGTGGTGCTAAACGACCCGGTGATCGCCTTTCGGCAAATCGACCATGCTATCGAAGCCGCGCGCCGTTTTTGCAAGCCGGTATACATTGAGCTTCCCCGCGACTTGGTAATGGCGGAAGGCTATCCCATGCCGACTGAGTCAGTAGAACAGTTTACCAGTGACCAAGCTGCTCTATCCGAAGCGCTTGCCGAAACCATGGCGTTATTATCCAAAGCGAAGTCGCCGATGATCGTGGCGGGTGTTGAGTTGCATCGACGCGGGCTGCAAAGCGCTTTGGCGGATTTCGTGGAGCGTACCGGTTTGCCCGTGGTCGCCACGCTAACCGGTAAATCGGTGATGTCTGAACGGCATCCGGCGTATCTAGGGATTTACGAAGGTGCGATGAGTTCGGAGTCCGTGCGAGACAGAGTCGAAAAGTCCGATTTGCTGTTGATGTTGGGTGTAACCTTGAACGAGATCGATACCGGCATCTACACGGCAAAACTCAATTCCCACTCGACCATCCGCGCGGCGTTGAACGAGGTGGTAATCAGCGCGCATCGTTATCCAGGCATTGCCTTGGAAGATTTTCTCGGGGCTTTAGCCGGCTCGGTTAATACCTCCGGAACCAGTTGCGTATCCATTCCGGAACCGTTAAAAAACCATGCTTTTCCGGAATCGGACCGGCCAATCACCACTGCCAGACTAGTCGAGCGGCTGAATAGTGCGTTAAGTAACGACATGATCGTGGTGTGTGATGTCGGCGATTGCCTGTTCGCAGCTATCGATTTGCGCGTCCACGAGCAAAGCGAATTTTTGGCGTCGGCTTTTTACACCACGATGGGTTTTGCTGTGCCGGCTGCGTTAGGTGCGCAAATTGCGCGTCCGGATCGGCGGGCATTGATTTTAGTCGGCGATGGGGCGTTTCAAATGACCGGCACCGAGCTGTCGACTCATGCCCGCTTGGGATTGAATCCTATCGTAGTGGTATTTAACAACGACGGTTACAGTACGGAGCGTTGTATCCTTGAAGGTCCATTCAACGATATTAATCCATGGCGTTTTGATCGTTTGGGAGAGCTATTTGGGCCTTTAGCCGGCTACGATGCGCGAACGGAAGCTGAATTTGAAGAGGCTCTGTTCAATGCCCTGAATAACCAAAGCATGCCCAGTATCATTAATGTCCATCTGGCAGCCAACGATTCGTCGGAAGCGATGAAGCGTCTTGCCGAGCATTTGCAGTCGAAAATCAAAAGAGAGGTCTGAAGCGAGGCTGGTGTTCTCTGCCATCCGATCCGCCGGTAGGTAATACAATCGGCTTGCCGTGTCGAATTTTCAGCAGAGTGCATCTAAACTCATTCACTCACTTACTACTCATCCGTCGCGCTATGCAAATTGCCAACTGTTATCTCGAGCCAGCCAGCTACGCCGTTGATTTTGAGGACATATGTTATGTGCGAAATTTGGTGTTCGTTGTCGAACAGCAAATACCGTTAGAAGTGGAGTTCGACAAACTTGATGCGGACTGCCATCATTTTTTAGTGCGGGATGCGGATTATCGGCCAATCGCTACGTGTCGACTTTCGCCGGAGGGCAAGCTTGGACGAATGGCGGTTCTACTCGAATGGCGCGGACAAGGTGTTGGTGAATCTTTGTTGCGTGCAGCAATCGACAAAGCGCGTAACTTGGGGCTGACTACTATTACCGCCAACGCGCAACTTAGCGCATTGGGGTTCTACCAAAAATTCGGTTTTGTCGCGGAAGGCGAAGTGTTTGCTGAAGCCGGCATTCCGCATCAGGCTATCAGGCTTATATTGCAGCCGCTTGAACAAACGTTGCGATCCGTGCTCCAGACCCGAGAAGTTTCTGTTGACGCTGTCCGTCTGGAGACTGTCGAATCGACCTTAACCGCTACCCGGCAATTGGTGATGGCGGCTCGTCGGCAGATTTGTATCTACAGCCGGGATCTGGACTTTGCTTTATATGGACAAAAAGACCTTGTCGAGGCTCTGAAACAATTTGCTCTCGGCAATCGTAACGCTAGTGTGCAGATCATTGTCCAGGATCCAACCGGCCTGCGAAATCAGGTCCATCCTGTCGTCGAATTGGCTCAGCGCTTGCCGTCATATTTTCTGATTCGTGTGCCCGATGAAGCTGAAGATTTGCAATATCCTTCTGCTTTTATCATCAACGATAGCGACGGCTATTTATTTCGCTTGCTGGGTAATCGCTACGATGGGCATTGGAGTCCTAATTTGCCGGCACGTCATCGGCCATTGCGCGAAGAGTTTGAGCGGGTCTGGCAGCGTTCAAGTGCTTGTGCGGAATTTAGGGCATTGAGTTTGTAGTTTTTTGATCTTCCTCGTGCGCATATAAAAAACCCGCCTAACGGCGGGTTTTTGTGCTGAATCAATTGACTTAACCAGGTTCGCCGACTATTTCAATGTCTGTTGGGCTTTACCATCCACTTCCAACTGTACTCGGCGGTTATTGGCGCGGCCTTCTTCGGTTTCGTTGGTATCGATTGGCCTATCCCAGCTATAACCGTGTGAAGTGATATTAGGAGAGTGGCTGCCTTTGGTCAGGTATTTCTTAACCGCCAATGCCCGGCGCTCCGACAAGTCCAGGTTGTGTTTGTACGAACCGGTATTGCTGGTATGGCCTTGAACTTCAAACGCCATGTCAGGATACTGTTTGATGCGGTCAACGACTTTATCCAGTTTTGGGAAATATTGTGGTTTTATAACGTCTTTGTCGTTATCGAATTTCACATCAACAATCCAGCAACCGTAGATGCTAACTTCTACCCCTGGTAATGTCGTTGGACACTTATCGACGCAATTGTTTACGCCGTCTTTGTCGTCATCCATTTTTGAGCAATCCAGTTTCGCTGGAGCCGGTACTGGGGTGGGCGGCGGGGTTGGTTCGGCTTTTGCGACAACTGCTTTAGGTTTTTCGCCGAACGGGACCACGAAACCCAGATTAACCGTCATGTCGTGAAATTCTTCGGTGCCGGGTTGTAGTTTGGCGTTGAAGTTGTTGTTGTAACGATAACGGACGTCGCTGCGAATCAGGAAATTATCGTGCAGTTCATAGGTAAAACCCGCACCCGCTTCGCCGATGAAGCCCGCGCCGCTGTCGCCATTGTGGGTGCTATTGATGCCACCCACGCCGATTACTGCATAGGGCGAGAATTTATCTCTAAACAAATAATACTGCGCGTCGACAGTACCGCCGGTCAAATCCCAGTTGCCATTGCTTTTAGCGCCTTCCAGGTTTTGGTACAAACCTCTGATCTCAATGTTCAGATGTTCGTTGATGATCTTACCCAGGCCCAAACCGCCGCCCCAACCGCTATGCGCATTACGATCACCGCCCGGTTGCACGAAAGTGCCGAAGGGCGCCGCGTACCATCTGTCGTCAAGGAACTCGTCGGCTTGTGCCGTCGACACGGAACCGAGTGCCGCCATCATGGCGATTGCCAGTAAACTTTTCTTCAACATAAAGACTCCTTTTGTTATTTGTAAAAAATAGATAATTCGTTGCTTTTGAGAGGGAGTAATAAAGCCGTGGTTTAAAAAATAGGCTTTAAAAATCAAAGGGAATTGCAGATTCTGCTAAGCATGTTGTAAAAATACCACAATTTTGGCTATTAGCAAACGTTTAGGTTTATCCGGTGCCAGTATTTGCGCTATTCCAGTCGGCTGTTTCCGGGCTTGGGTTATGGGAATTTGGAAAGTCCGGGCTAGGACCGCTTGCGGTCAAGCCGTCGCTTATTCTCTCCGGATAAGGTTATTCCGGCGAAGACGGAAGTAAGGATGTTTTAGATACACAGGTTAATAAGCAAAGCGAGCGACGCAAGAAATCTGGGGCTCAGGTAAAATTCCGCCAATTTGAGTGTTTATCGTTTTATGACTTATTCATCCTATTTCAAGCAAGACTGCCGAGCATGCCCGCGGTTAAGCGAATTTCTCTGTGAAGTGAAGGCGAAATATCCTGCTTATCACGCCTTGCCGGTGGCGCCATTTGGCGATCCGTGCGCGCGCCTGCTAATTGTGGGTTTGGCGCCCGGCATGCATGGCGCCAACGCAACGGGTAGACCCTTTACCGGTGATTATGCGGGCCTATTGTTGTATCAGGCCTTGTACGATTTTGGCTTTAGCAATCAATTGAGCTCGACCGATTTGGCGGATGGTTTGCAATTAACCAATTGCCGGATCACCAATGCTGTTAAATGCCTGCCGCCGCAAAATAAGCCGACCGGCGACGAGATTAAGCAGTGCAATCCATATCTGGCCGAGGATATTAAAACCCTGCCGAAATATTCGGTGATATTGGCGTTGGGCAATATCGCCCATCAGGCGGTATTGCGAGCATATGGGGTGAAGAGTAGTGCGGCTAAGTTTGCTCATCATGTAAGTTTTGAATTGCCGGACGGCAACACGCTGGTCAGTTCTTACCATTGCAGTCGTTATAACGTGCAGACCAAACGCCTGAGCATGAAGATGCTGGCGGCGGTGTTTGTAACCATTCAAAACTTGCTATCTGCCCGTGACTGAAATGCAACCGGGCGAATTTGACGCCAAAGCCTTTTTGAAGACGCTAACTCAGCGTCCCGGCATTTACAAGATGTTGGACGAGAAGGGCGAGATCATCTATATCGGCAAAGCCAAGAATCTGAAAAATCGGGTTTCCAGCTATTTCAGAACTCAAAATGCTTCGCCCAAACAGCAGGCCATGGTAGCCAAGGTCGCCGGTATAGAGGTAACCGTGACCCACACGGAGGGTGAAGCCTTACTGCTGGAAAGCCAGCAGATTAAACGCCACAAGCCGCGCTACAACATCAGCTTGCGCGATGATAAGTCCTATCCCTATGTGTTCATCTCTAGTTTCCACGATTTTCCGCAGCTAACTTTTCATCGCGGCGCCAAGAAGCGGCGGGGCAGGTATTTCGGGCCTTATCCCAGCGCCAGTGCGGTGAAGGAAACCTTGAAGTTATTGCAAAAAATTTTCCCGGTGCGGCAATGCGAAGATTCCTATTACAGTGCTCGCTCTCGACCTTGCCTGCAACATCAAATAGAGCGTTGCACTGCACCTTGCGTGGGACTGGTCAGCAAAGAGCAATATGCCGCCGATGTGGAAAATACCATTTTGTTTTTGGAGGGACAGGGTGGCTTATTAATTGATCGGTTGGTAGTGAAGATGGAAGCTGCGGCCGCCCAATTGGAGTTCGAGCAAGCCGCAGCCTATCGTGATCAAATCGCCCGCTTGCGCGCTGTATTGGAAAAACATTGTGTGGAAGGGGAAAAAGGCGATGTGGATATTTTGGCGTGCGCGGCTAAAAACGGCGCGGCCTGTGTGCAGGTATTTTTTATCCGCAACGGTCAGCATTTGGGCAACCGGCAGTTTTTTCCGAAAGTCGACGATGAAAATCAGCCCGAGGAAATCTTGCAGGCTTTCATCGCCCAATATTATTTGGATAAAACCGTACCTCACGAATTGATCGTCAGCCATGCCTTGCCCGAAGCGGCTTTAGTGGCCGATGTGTTGGGCGAGCAGGCCAAGCATGGGGTAGCGATTGCCAATAATGTGCGCGGCGAACGGATGAAGTGGTTGCAAATGGCGGCGACCAATGCCGATAGCGCGCTTAACGCTAGGCTGGCTGATCGGCAGGGCTTACAAGGGCGCTTTGTCAGTTTGCAGCAGGAACTGGGCTGCGATACCACGCCAAGTCGCCTGGAGTGCTTCGATATTAGTCATACCCAAGGCGAGCAGACCGTGGCATCTTGTGTGGTGTTCGATAGAGAAGGACCGGTCAAATCCGATTATCGGCGCTTCAATATCGATGGCATTACCGCAGGCGATGACTATGCGGCGATTCATCAGGCGGTTTTTAGGCGCTTCAGCCGCTTGAAGAATGGCGAGCATCCTGCGCCGGACATCCTTTTAATAGACGGCGGTAAAGGCCAAGTCGCTGAGGCGGAAAAGGCTTTGGCTGAATTGGAGATAAACGATGTTATGATAGTCGGTGTTGCTAAAGGTCCTGATCGCAAAGCCGGCATGGAGAAAATCATTCTGGTCGGTAATCGGCAGCCCTTGGATGTGACGCCGGGGGCTTCCGCCTTGTTATTGATTCAACAGATTCGCGATGAAGCGCATCGTTTTGCGATAACCGGACACAGGCAGCGACGCGGTAAGGTTAACAAACAATCGGTACTGGAAGATATTGCCGGACTGGGGCCGAAAAGACGACAGGTTTTGCTGAAACAGTTTGGCGGGTTACAGGGTGTGTCCAGCGCGGGTGTGGATGCTTTAGCCAGTATAGATGGCATTAGCCGACAATTAGCGCAGCGAATTTACGATACATTTCACCATCAAGATGGCCATTAGATTTACCATTCCGACCTATTTAACCCTGTTGCGGATCGCCCTGATTCCCTTGTTGGCCATCGTGTTTTATTTGCCGTGGCAATATTCCAATCTGGCCTGTACCGCAATTTTTCTGGTTGCCGGTTTCACCGATTGGCTTGACGGTTATCTGGCCAGAAAAATGAATATGCAAACCGCTTTTGGTGCATTCCTGGATCCGGTGGCCGATAAATTGATGGTGGCGTTTGTTCTGGTATTGGTGGTGCAGGCTCAAGGCAATCCTTATCTCGCGGTGCCGGCGGCTATCATTATCGGTAGGGAAATTGCGATTGCGTCGCTGAGAGAATGGATGGCTGAGATTGGTCAGCGTGCCAAGGTCAAGGTTTCGCAATTGGGAAAATGGAAAACCACTGCGCAAATGACGGCAGTGAGTTTGTTGCTTTATAGGGATGATTTATTAGGCCTGCCTATCAATACCATGGGTTACTGGTTGTTATACTTGTCGGCGATTTTAACCTTATGGTCTATGGTTAATTACCTGGTCGCGGCGTTCTCCACCATCAACGAATAATAAAAGCAGTATCGATACTGCCACAACAGAGAGTAAACAGCAGGTAAAGCTGTATATAAGAGCATGGAACAAGAATTAGAATTAGAAAATAAACCGAATAAAACCATCAGTCAGGACGAAGTGTTGCAGGCTGCTTTAAAGCTGTTTGCCAAGAAGGGATATTTCAATACCTCATTAACCGATATTAAAGATGCGGCGGGTATAACAACCAGTACCGGCATTAGTCAGTATTTCAAAACCAAGCAAGCCATCGCGCAAACCTTGTACGAAAATATTCTGGATAGCCTGAGCATATCGATTGATGATATTCGCCGCCGTAATCGCAAAGCTGCCGAACAATTGCGGGAAATAGTCGATTTACTCTTCAAATTAACCGATGACGCTCCGGAAATCGTTGAGTTCTTGTTATTTGTAAAAAGCGAAGAGTTTTTGGCGGAACCTAAGCCCCTGCTGGAAACGCCCGCGTTTATTAAAATAAAACGGATTTTTCAGAATGGCGTCAAAGACGGCGAGATGAAGGCACTGGATCCCTTATTGGCCTACACTTATTTCTTCGGCATTATCAATCATACCTTGGCGATGGTGTTGAGCGGCAACTTGCCGAAAACGGCGGAAAGCTATCAGGCACAAGCTTGGCTGACGGCGTGGGGCTGTATAGTTAAAAAGTAATTCAAGTCATTAAAACTCAGAGCGGGGCGGAGGAGGATTTACTAGATGTTAGATAACATTAAAATCGGTATGATTGGGCTTGGTTACGTGGGGTTGCCGCTAGCTGTCGAGTTTGGACGAAAATATCAAACCGTAGGTTTCGATATTAACCAGCATCGGATTCAGGAATTACGCGCAGGTCGCGACCATACTCTGGAGGTTAGTGAAGAAGAACTCGCCGAAGCCAAGTTACTGACTTACAGCGCAGATTTACAAGATATAGCCGATTGTTCGGTTTATATAGTCACAGTCCCCACGCCAATCAACGAACATAAACAACCTGATTTGACGCCGCTGCAAAAAGCCAGCGATTTGTTGGGTAAGGTAATAAAGTCCGGCGATATCGTCATTTACGAATCCACTGTTTACCCCGGCGCAACCGAAGAGGTGTGCATACCGATTCTGGAGAAAGTGTCGGGTTTAACGTTTAACCGGGATTTTTATGTCGGTTATAGCCCTGAGCGCATTAATCCCGGCGATAAACAACACCGCGTAACCAATATTCTGAAGGTTACTTCGGGCTCTACGCCCGAAATAGCAGAAAAAGTAGATGCTTTATATAAAAGCATCATTACTGCGGGCACGCACAAAGCCAGCAGCATCAAAGTCGCCGAGGCTGCTAAAGTCATTGAAAATACTCAGCGCGACGTCAACATCGCTTTAATCAACGAATTGGCTTTGATCTTTAACAAACTCGGAATAGATACTGAAGAAGTATTGCTGGCAGCGGGAACTAAATGGAATTTCCTGCCGTTTCGCCCAGGTTTGGTGGGTGGACACTGTATCGGTGTGGATCCCTACTACTTAACCCATAAAGCTCAAGCGATAGGCTACAACCCGGAAGTGATACTCTCTGGCCGTCGAATCAACGATGGCATGGGGGTATACGTTGTGTCGCAATTGGTAAAGCTGATGCTGAAGAAGCGTGTGCATGTCCAGGAAGCTAATGTGTTGATCATGGGCTTGACCTTTAAAGAAAACTGTCCGGACATTCGTAACACTCGGGTGGTAGACATCATTGCCGAATTGAAGACTTATGGCGTCAATGTCGAGGTCTACGACCACTGGGTTAATGCTGAGGAAGCGAAACACGAATACGGTATAACGCCGGTCGCTAAACCGGCGGCGGGAAAATATGACGCGATTATTCTGGCTGTGGCCCATGACGAGTTCAGAAAAATGGCGATTTCAGACGTCAGAGCTTTAGGTACGCCGCAAGCCATTGTGTATGACCTGAAATACTTGTTTCCTACGGATCAAACAGACGCAAGGCTTTAAGAATGAAGATTATGGTGACCGGCACGGCCGGTTTTATAGGCAATCATTTGGCGCTCAGATTGTTGGAGCGTGGTGACGAAGTTATTGGTGTCGATAATCTCAACGACTATTACGATGTTAACCTGAAATTGAGTCGCTTGGATCGGATCAAGGATTTTGCCGGCTATACCGATGTCAGGCTGGATATTGCCGATAGAGCCGGTATGGATGCACTATTCAAAAAGCACCAGCCGCAAAAAGTGGTTAATCTGGCGGCTCAGGCCGGTGTGCGCTATTCCATCGAGAATCCGCATGCCTATATCGATAGTAATATTGTCGGTTTCATCAATATCTTGGAGGGTTGCCGGCATAATCAGGTGGAGCACTTGGTATATGCCTCAAGCAGTTCGGTTTACGGTGCCAACGAATCCATGCCGTTCTCCGTGCATGACAATGTCGATCATCCCTTGAGCTTGTACGCGGCGTCAAAAAAAGCCAATGAGCTGATGGCGCACACCTATAGCAACTTGTATCAATTGCCTACCACAGGTTTGCGCTTTTTTACTGTGTATGGGCCGTGGGGTCGCCCAGACATGGCGTTGTTTTTATTTACCAAAGCGATTTTGAATGGCGAGAAAATCAATGTATTCAACTACGGTAAGCACCGCCGCGATTTCACTTATATAGACGACATCGTTGAGGGAGTGATTCGGACCATGGATCATAACGCTTCGCCGAATCCGGACTGGAGTGGAGAAAAACCCGATCCAGGCACCAGTAGAGCACCTTGGCGGGTTTATAACATTGGTAACCAGAATCCGGTAGAACTGCTGTCTTATATCGAAACCTTGGAACGTTTTCTCGGTAAAACTGCCGAGAAAAATTTATTGCCCTTGCAGCCTGGTGATGTCCCGGATACGTTCGCCGATGTAGAGGCCTTGGTAGCGGATGTTGGTTATAAACCAAACACGACTATCGAGCAGGGGATTGAACGGTTTGTTGCTTGGTATCTTCAGTATTATCAGTGAATAATTTTTGATACCCCGATTGCGCAGTTTTAAACTGTGCAACAGCTTTGTATTTTAATTAGCAGATTCAAATAAAGGGTCACTCTCGATGTGGCTATCCAATAGCTTTTTAAGCTCCGCGAATATATCGGGATGAGACTCTATTACATCCCGATATGGATCGTTTTCTAAGTCGTATAGCTGATACACAGGTTTTGTATAAGTCGCTATATATATTAGTTTCCACTTTTCATTCTGTACGGAACGGCTTTTCGCGCGGATAACCGTGGGATAATGTTTTTCGTTGACGACCAGTGTGCCGGATTTTTTATCAGGAATATCCAGTAATTCAACAATATTGGGATATAAAATTTGTTCAGGATGTAAGCCAGGTATCTTTCCTAGCCAAATCCCTGTTTCTTGAAAAGCAAAAAGCTCCGGCGATGTCTGTGCTTTCACATAAGGAATCAAATTAACACCGTCGAGCGTTGTTGGAATAGGTATATTCAACAAATCTAACAAAGTTGGCATGACGTCAATGGAGCGGGTGGTCGGCTTAAAGTTTACGCCACCAGGCACTCCTGGGCCTTTCATCACCAATGGAATTCTGCCGCTGGGGTCGTTTCCTACCAAGGTATTGCCCTGGCCCCAGCATCCCGTTTCAAAAAAATCCGCACCATGATCGCTATATATGATGACGATGGTATTATCGGATAAATCCGACTTTTCAATATAGTCTATTATTTTCCCCACTTCATCGTCGAATTGTTTGACGCAGCTGTCATATAAATTAATAATTTGCGGGATGTCGAAAAACTCCGAGGTTTTTTCCTGTTTTTTGATAATTTCTTCCGCCGAGGCGAGTCTGGTCATAATAAACCGTGACTCACCTTTATAGTCTTTTGGGGTAAATAAGTTGTAATAGGGATACTCCGAATTGAAAGGGACGTGCGTGGCCGAAGTGAACAAATTAATAAAAAAAGGCTGCGAGTTTTTCGCCGAATGGGCAATTAATTGGCGGCATTCGCGACTTAAGCTTCGGATCAAGGGTACGCCGGCCAGATAATAGAACTCGGGTAAGAAGCGTTTTCCTAATGCGTTATTGGTGAAAAGCGATAATACGTTTCGGATTAAAGACGGCCCTTGTCTTAGTAGTAGTTTGATATTCCATTGATCTTCAGCGACCGAGATTTCCTTGAAGTTAAAACTTAATTTTGCGAAATCGGCTCCGCACCAATCGGAGATGCATGCAGTCAAGTAACCGTGTTCGTTTAATATGTCGATCAAAGACGGTTGCGGTAGTTTACAGTCTGCCAAGGATGGATAATTATCGCGAATTTTATGGTTATGCGGCCATAATCCGGTAAATAGGGACGCAATACTTGGTGCCGTTCTGGCGACAGGGGTTATGCATTTATCGAGTCGTAAGCCGTTCGCGCTTAATTTATCAATGTTGGGGGTGAGGTTTCTGTGATAGTTGCTGCCGCCTAGTCTGTCATGGCGCAATGTATCGGAACCTATCATAATCACATTGGGTTTTGTTTGAGACGATGCTTTAACGACAGCTGGTTCGTTAACTATCGTTGCGTAATAGATGTAAGCATATAAACCAGCCAAAGCTATTATATAGAGCACTAGCGGCGTATTATTTTCTTCGATAGCTAAAAATAGAGCGATTACCGATGTTACAGACAGTAATGAAATTAATGAAAACTTTATGCCGCTTATTATTTTCGGAGATAATATCTTCCATATAACAAATAATCTGGAAAATCTATACTGGAAAGATAATTGAATGGTGCCAGGTGTATACAGGAGTTGGTGTAAAAAAAAGTAGGTAGTAATTAGCGTGGTTGATATTAAGCAGCAGCTTAAGCCTGTGATGAAATTAAATTCTATCAATGTAGTAAGCTTTGATAGTGAATAAGCTGCAATAGAACCGGGTAAGGATGTCAGAAAAAATATGACAAATAACCAAGCGGCTAACCTGGTTAAGGCGAAAACCACATAATACCCAAATTTTTTTTCTATTTCTTTTTGGATGCCGGGTCCGGTACGGGAATAGTTGTGTAAGGTAAGTATTATTAATGTAATAGTAAAAAGCAGTGCGGCAGCAGATGAGCAGTAGAGGGACACCAGTATTTTTTCCATCTCTATTTTATTCGATTGGATGAGTATGATTGGTGGCTAAATTATTATATTTCGATTTTTTTTGTACTGCTGTTCATTTGTGCGTGCTTTTTCCGAAAACTCTTGTAATGCGAATTTTTTAATTAACATCGATATAAATACTAAATGATAAATCAAATCCCAGTAGGATAAACCGAGGAAAGCGGTGCCAACCATATAGCAAATGATCGAGGTTCTGACCATTAGGCTGTAATGGCGTACCCATTCCATGCCTTCTACTCGTTTCGCTTGACTCGATAAACGGGTTAAGCCAAGAACGCTACCCAGTATCAGCGAAATCCATAATCCGAATGCAATAAAGCCATGCTCAGCAAGCATTTCTACGTAAGAACTGTGCCAATCCCGCATCGTGACATGTATCCAGCCATCGAATCCTGCCCCGGTAAACGGGTGGCTTAGTGCATGATTCCAGCCATCTGTCCATGCTTCGATACGTGACATGGCGGATGCGTCCTCCTCATAGGTTTCCAGAGTGTGCATGCGTCCGAACCATTCTTCAGGCAAATAGGGGATTACAAAAAATGTACCGCCGATTACCAGGGGTATCATCAAGTATTTACGTTTGCTGTTTGAGATCAGCGTAAACGTCAGAGCGATCATGGTAAGTAGTGCGCCTCGCGACCATGATGATAATGAAGCGGCATAAATGATAGGAATGGATAGCAATATTCCTTTTTTAAGCCAGCTCTTCCGTACTTCTTTTTCCCATACTAGTAGCAATGGCACTGCAATCAACATCGCAACGGCAAATAAATTGTTGTCTTCGAATTGCGTATTGGGGGGGCCGTATACGCGGTGACCAAAGCCGGTTAGGATGGCAAATATACCACCTTTAACTGCAACAAGGCCGATAGAGGCGCCTATGGTGGAAATCAAATAATAGAGTTTTTCTCTGGTATTGATGAGTACCCATGTGAAATAGAATGGCACAAATACCTTAGAGACGAACAAAAATTTTTCCCAGGCAATATCCTGTAAAGGCGATTGGGTTGTGGTAAATATAAAATAGAACCAAAGTGTTATAAAAACTGAAATTCGCCAATCTTTAGGGATGGGCTGTTTATCTTTGGTGTTGAACGTGCTGACAACAACTACCAAAAATAACACATAGTATACCGGTAGCGAACGTACCGCTCCCCAGGCATAGGCGTGCGGATTCAAGTAGCTGAATATTGCTAATGATAGCACTCCCCACCATGGTTTTTTTAATGCGGCAACTATGCAGCATATCAGAAAAATAAGAACAACTATGTCGCGCACGGAGTTTAATTTAGTAGGTTTTAATGCATTTAACTAAGCTTTTAATGGACAGCTTAATTTAATTATTTATTAATAATTTGTTTTTCCAACGTGAAAAACAGCCACATATTTGTCCGAGAGAGTAGCTGACATTCATTGCCTGGCGCAGGCTATGTTTTGCGGTAAATGCCAAGGCAAGCCATTGCCAAGTTTGGCGGACAATTTGCGAGATTAAGAATGGCGGTATGCCCAGGTAGGTGCGATGGTAGACCGGAAAGTCATTAATCGCTCCGCGATAGCCGGCCAGAAAATGAACATCTAAAAAGTAGCGCCGCCGCAGTCGCCAGGGTTCGACGGCGTGAAGTATTGCCATGTCCGGGCGGTAACGTATTCGGCGCTTTTGCTGGAGCAGCACATTAAACATCATCACATCTTCGCCTCCTCCTATGGTTTTACCTTTGCGGTCATACCTGCGATCAAAGCGCAATGCCGGATCGTTTCGGAATATCGCCATGTCGTATGCAATGTTGCCGGCCCAAACCGGTGTGGTGCTGTCTTCTATCCAGAAAGCTTGTTTGCCGTGATCTAGCGCACCTAGAAATCCCAACAATTCGTCGTCAAGCCATTCCGGACGCTTATGGTGCGTAAAGTCTATATCGATTCGTCCGCCAACACATTCGGCGCCTTCGCTGAAGTATGCGTGTGTAACGGTTTCTAAAAGTCCGGTTAAAGGTAGTTCATCGTCGTCGATAAACACCAGAATGTCGGAATTGATTGCCTCTTGTATGGCTCTGTTGCGCGCTGCGACTATGCCTTGGTTGGGCTCGTGCACCCAGCGGAGCGTCGGGCCGGGTAGTTGCTGAAGTTGTTTCAATACATCGCTTGTCGCGTCGCTACTGTTATTGTTGACAGCAAGAATTTCAAATGGAATCGGACAAGATTGTGCGCGCATGGCAAAGACCAGGTTCTCCAGTCTTTCCGCTCGGTTGTAGGTGCAAAAAGCGAATGTGAGCTTTTTAGAGGCTTTTTCCAGGCTCATTTTCGATATCTAAATGCAGAGAGTGGTAAAGAGTTGCCGGGCAAAGTCATGTTCTTAGGGTTTTAGGCTCGGCGTAAAAGTATTGAATTCTGGTGGGGACGAATTTATGCGCTGTTTATCGCTGTTGGTTCATAGCGACGCTAAACGCTGCATTGGTATTTGTCATCAACTCGTATGACGCAGTTTATCCCAAACACGGTTCGCATAGTAGCGAGTCATCTTTTTCCACGATACGTCGTTGTCCGCAAAGTTTAGTTTGCGGGCTAGTGTGCTGACGCTGTCGCCGGAGAATATGGCAATACGCCTAACTAGGTAAGGGTTTGGTTCGCTATCAAACCAGCCGGGGCGGGTGGTGCAAGCCATGCTATAGCCTGTCTGTTCGGCTAGGGTGATTGAATCCGAGTTGAATCTGCCAAAGGGATAGGCCAGGCTGCTGACTTGGGTTGACAATAAATCTTCGAGGACAGCTTTGGCTTTTGAAAGTTCGGATTGTTGTTGGTCGGAGCTGAGTAAGGATAGGTCTGGATGCGAGCAGGTGTGCGAGGCAATTTCCATTCCGGCTGTATGCATTTCAAACAAGCGTTCCGCCGTTAGCATCCGTGTCTGAGTAGATGGTTTGCCTAGCCAATGGGCATGACCGCCGATGCAATCGGTAGCGATAAACCATGTGGCCTTCATCCCAAGCGCCATCAGAGGCAAAAAAGCCCCCGAATAGTTGTCTTCGTAGCCATCATCAAAAGTAATGACCACACTTTTTTCAGGTAGCGATTTGGCACTTTGCAAGTCTTTGAACAAAACCGTTGTCCAACCTTCTTGCTGTAGATACCGCAAATGCTTCGCAAACAAGTCCGCGCTTATGGAGTAATGCGACTCGGGTTGAGCGTCGGGCGTACCGTGATACATCAAAACAATAGGGCTGCGAGTTTGGGACATGGCTTTTATCAAATGGCTTATGTTTCGTTCCTTAAAAATAAGTGTATTGCAAAAAACCAAGATTTTCAGGGAAAAGTTATCTCAGGCTGTTTTTCCGGGATGCTAAGCCAGATAGCGCAGTGCACGAAAACCCAAAATAAGGTGTCCATGCGAAAGTAAGATTTTTAATAACCAAGCTATTTACTCAGGATTTAAATAAGACTAAAATGGTCCTAAATGAAAAGAGAGTGTAATGTTAAGGCTGAGTAAGTTGACGGAC
The DNA here is from genome assembly GCF_002834115.1 of Methylomonas sp. Kb3. Classification (NCBI taxonomy): domain Bacteria; kingdom Pseudomonadati; phylum Pseudomonadota; class Gammaproteobacteria; order Methylococcales; family Methylococcaceae; genus Methylomonas; species Methylomonas sp. Kb3. The sequence continues at coordinate 163,326 of NZ_PIZT01000002.1, forward strand.
TATGCCACGGTTATCTTGAGCTATATGGCCAGAGACAGAAGTCGCGTGCACGGTGCCCTGGAGATCGCAGAAGCGACAGGCATCGCGCAGCCTACAGTCAGCAAAATATTAAAAATATTGCTCAAGGCCGGCGTGTTGAGTTCCATGCGGGGTGCCAAGGGCGGTTATGCGTTGGCTAGAGAGCCGAGCCGAATTACCGTGGCAACCGTGATTAGTGCTTTGGAAGGGCCGATTGCGCTGACCGAGTGCACGGCATCGCACAAGGGTTGCGATCAAGCCAGCGGTTGCCGGATACAAGGCAATTGGCATTTGATCAACCAAAAAATCGCCAACGCGCTCGAGTCGGTTACTTTAGCCGACCTGATTATGCCGTTTAAGCAGCCGGACGAAGTCTCGATTCCGGTTAACCAGTTGTTTCGCTAATTATTGAAAACGATTATGTCTACTAGTGCCCAAGAAATTGAACAATTAATTAGTCAGGAATACAAACAAGGCTTTGTGACTGAGTTGGAGGTCGATACCTTTCCGCCGGGTTTGGACGAAGATGTGATTCGTCGACTGTCACAAGTCAAAAACGAGCCGGAGTTCATGTTGGAATATCGGCTGAAAGCCTTTCGACATTGGCAGACCATGCCGTCGCCAGACTGGGCGCAACTCAAGATCGATCCTATCGATTATCAAGCCATCAGCTATTACTCCGCGCCCAAATCAAAAAAAGCGGGTCCTAAAAGCCTGGACGAAGTCGATCCGGAATTATTGGATACCTACAAAAAGCTCGGCATACCTTTGGACGAGCAGGAGAGACTGGCCGGAATTGCGGTGGATGCGGTGTTCGACAGCGTGTCGGTAGCTACTACCTTCAAAGGCAAATTGAAAGACGCCGGGGTGATTTTCTGTCCGATCTCCGAAGCCTTGCAAGAACACCCGGAACTGGTCAAACAATACCTGGGCAGCGTAGTGCCGACCGGCGACAACTTTTTCGCCGCGTTGAATTCCACAGTATTTACCGACGGTTCCTTCGTATACATACCCAAAGGCGTGCGTTGTCCGATGGAATTGTCCACGTATTTTCGTATCAACGCCGCCAACACCGGCCAGTTCGAACGGACTTTGATCATCGCCGACGAAGGCTCGCATGTGTCTTATCTGGAAGGCTGCACCGCACCGATGCGCGATGAAAACCAGTTGCATGCGGCAGTGGTGGAGTTAGTGGCTTTGGACAACGCCCAGATCAAATATTCCACCGTGCAAAACTGGTATCCGGGCGACAAAGACGGCAAAGGCGGTATATACAACTTCGTCACCAAGCGCGCCGAATGTCGTGGGCATAACTCCAAAGTGTCCTGGACTCAAGTTGAAACCGGCTCGGCGATTACCTGGAAATACCCAAGCTGCGTATTGCTGGGTGATGACTCGGTCGGCGAATTTTATTCGGTAGCCTTGACCAACAACCTGCAACAGGCCGATACCGGCACCAAGATGATCCACGTCGGCAAGAACACCCGCAGCACCATCGTGTCGAAAGGTATTTCCGCTGGCAGGGCGCAAAACACCTATCGCGGCTTGGTCAAGGTCGCCAAGTCCGCCGAAAACGCCCGCAATCATACCCAGTGTGATTCGCTGTTGGTGGGTGATAAATGCGGCGCGCATACCTTTCCTTATGTGGAAGTGAAACAGCCGACCGCTCAGGTTGAGCATGAAGCGACCACTTCCAAAATCAGCGAAGATCAATTGTTCTTCTGCCAGCAGCGTGGTTTGTCTGCCGAAGATGCAGTGTCGATGATTGTTAATGGGTTTTGTAAGGAAGTGTTCAAGGAATTACCGATGGAGTTTGCGGTTGAGGCGCAGGCGTTGTTGGGAATTAGTTTGGAAGGGGCGGTTGGTTAAAAGGGTTTTTGCGGTTTTGTAGGTTGGGTTAGGCGGTAGCCGTAACCCAACACGGCGGCTTTTGTTTTTATCGTTCCCACGCTCCGGCGTGGGAATGCGGGGGTTGGACGCTCCAGCGTCTTTAGGGGTTGTGTCGCTGTCGCGACGGGTTGTTTTGAAGTCGGGTCTCGGCCCGACAGCCGAGATACTTTCTTTTGCTTGGCCAAAAGAAAGTATCCAAAGAAAAGGCCACCCGACATTCCGCCTTAATCCTGCGCTTCTCGCTTTTGGCGAGGGTTTTCGGAAGGGCCATCCCTGGCCCTCCGAAAACGAGCGGCATCCCTGCCNACCAAAAGCTGCGATGCTCGGGGCGGAATAACGGGAGTAACCCAGTCGCGGATTTAAAGCAGTTGGATGTTTTTGATGTTGAAAGAATTTGTAGGATGTGTAGACGATAGGAGGCGCATCGTTCGCTACAGATGCGCTTTACTAAATTCAGCACATCTATGAGCTATGATTATTTTAATAATAATTGGTTTTTATTATGTCGTTAGATTCAATTATAAGTTTGTTTCTTGGGATTCCAATAGGTCTTGTTAGTGGTCTTTATACTGGTTTGATTGTTACAAGGTACTCACGATTCTCAGATCTTAGAAATGAGGTTTTAAGGATTATTAGGGCAATCGAATATATGCCGGGGACGGGTGATCTTGGGAATGTGAACGTATCTCATACAGAAGGCCTTCGGACATTTAATAATATTGCAGGTGATCTATATTTTTTGAAACATGAAGATGCAGGTGATTGTGTCCTCAATCTGCTTAATAATATTAATTCAGCATCCGATAGTGTACAAAAAGGTCGAATTGATAATGTTGAGTTTGGTAGGCAACATGCTTTGTGGCAAAAAAGCGCCAGAGAGTTAACTCCTAGTAAAAAAGTTTTATGGGCCTTATGGGGAAACATTTGAGGCAGCGTAGTTCCGATTAGTGAAGCGTAATGGGATGAATGAGTTTGAATAAGGAATTAATTTTTCTATTTTTTGAAATAAGTTTTTAGCTATTTAGCTAATAATTCGAGTTTTAAAAATCTGTCCAATTACTCTTCGCTAATCGAACCTACTATTTCGATATATAGCTTTAATTTTCGGGATGGTTTTATTCCCGCATGCCGCGCCGAGCACCGGAGCTTTTGAGCGGATCAGCCCGTAGGGGCGCCGCATGGATGCGGCGCGTTGCCGAAGGGGCAGGAAGCCCCTTTCGGCAACCCCGTTCAAAAGCGAGGAGCGCAGGGAATAAGCGGCATTCGGGTGGCTTTTCTTTTGGTGACTTTTCTTTGGCCAAACAAAGAAAAGTTACTCGGCTGTCGGGCCGAGACCCGACTTTAAAACACCGTCGCGATAGCGACACAAAAACAAAGATTTAAGTGCTGGGTTTAAAAGCCTAGCCAGGCCAATGGTGACGCTGGAGCGTCGACGACTGCATTCCCACGCCGGAGCGTGGGAACGATAAGGTTCGGAATTATTTAAAAAACTTAGGTGACTAAACGTATGCTCAGCATCAAAAATCTCCACGTAACCATCAACGATAAACCCATTTTAAAAGGCCTAACCCTGGACATAAACCCAGGCGAAGTCCACGCCATCATGGGCCCCAACGGTGCCGGTAAAAGCACCTTGTCGCACGTATTGTCCGGCAAGCCCGGTTACGAAGTCACCGAAGGCAGCGTGACCTACAACGGCAAAGATTTGCTGGAGATGGCCCCGGAAATCCGCGCCCGCGAAGGCGTGTTTTTGGCTTTTCAATATCCGGTCGAGATACCCGGCGTCAGCAATATTTATCTATTAAAAGCGGCGCTGAATGCGATGCGCAAGCATCACGGCTTGTCGGAAGTGGATGCGATGGATTTTCTGACCATCGTCAAAAGCAAGGTCAAACTGTTGCAGATGGACGAGAAGTTTTTGTATCGCGCGGTCAACGAAGGCTTTTCCGGCGGCGAGAAGAAGCGTAACGAGATTTTGCAGGCGGCGGTGCTGGAGCCGAAACTGTGCATTCTAGACGAGACCGATTCCGGTTTGGACATCGACGCGCTGCGTATCGTCGCCGAGGGCGTTAACTCGCTACGTTCCGCCGAGCGTTCGTTCTTGATGATTACCCATTACCAGCGCTTACTGGATTACATCAAGCCCGATGTGGTGCACGTGTTGGCCGACGGCAAGATCGTCAAATCCGGTGGGCCGGAACTGGCGCTGGAATTGGAAGAGCGTGGTTATAGCTGGCTGGAAGGGCAAGCGGCATGAGCGGTGCAGCGTATTTAACAGAATATTCCGGCTTGGCGGCGAGCTTGCCGGGCCTGGATTTGCCTTGGTTGCAAGGTTTCAGAAATCAGGCCCTGCAAACTTTTGCGGTCAACGGTTTTCCCGGCAACCGCGAAGAAGAATGGCGCTATACCAATCTGTCGGCGCTGAATAAAACCGTGTTTGCACCCAGTGCCAGCCAAGTTGTCGATGCAGATTGGTTGAACCAATACCGTTTGGAGGATGCCGCCAGTGTGGTGTTGGTTAACGGCCAATTTTCCGAGTCCTTGTCGCGACTGCAAGACATGGCTGGTAAAGTGTCTGTGTCCAGTCTGAAACAGGCTTTGCAAGACAATCCGGCTTGGCTGGAAAGCTGCTTGGGTCAGGCGGTGACTAGCGCCGAACACAATTTGGTGGCCTTCAATAACGCCTGGTTTACCGACGGCGTGGTGATTGAAGTGGCGGCCAAGCAGCAGTTGGAGCGGCCATTGCAGATTCTGCACGTGGTTACCCAAGCCAATGCGTTGGCAGCGACCCGCAATTTGTTGGTGATCAACGAGCAAGCTGAAGCGGAAATCGTCGAAACCTATGTGGGGAGCGTCGATAGCTATTTCACAGCCTCAGTTAACGAATGTTTGTTGGCCAACAATGCGGGTTTGACACTGTACAAAGTGCAGCTTGAAGCGGAAAAAGCCCAACATTTTGGCGGTACCTATGTAAAGCAGGCGCGAGATAGCCGCTTCAATCATCACAATTTTGCCTTGGGTAGCGCGCTAGCGCGCAGCGATATTCATAGCGATCTGGATACAGCAGCCGAATGTTCCTTGAACGGTTTGTTCGTGGCCGGCAAGCGCCAGCATATCGACAATCACACTCGTATAAACCATCTAAAACCGCACGGCATTAGCCGCGAGTTTTACAAAGGTGTATTGGATAACAAGGCGCGCGGGGTGTTTCAAGGTCGGGTGGTCGTGGCGGAGGATGCCCAGCAGACCGATTCGGAAATGAATAATCGCAACCTACTGCTATCGGCGGACGCGGAAGTAGACACCAAGCCGCAGTTGGAGATTTATGCCGACGACGTAAAGTGTTCGCACGGCGTTACGGTTGGGCAATTGGAAGAAAAGTCGGTGTTTTATCTGCAATCGCGCGGCCTGGATGAAGAGGCGGCCCGAAACATTCTGACCTTTGCGTTTGCCAATGAGATGGTGGATAAGGTCGATAACGCCGAATTGAAAGCCTTGTTGTTGGAGCAGTTGTTGGTACGGTTTCCGGCGATCAGCTTATAAGATAGCCGCTACCGAGACCTGAAGCGCCGGTAACGCCACCAGATCGATGCTATCGGCGGTTGTCAGCACGGATCGATCCAGATAGTCGCCGTCTTGCGGTCGCCGATACACTTCCAGGCAGTTGTCGACCAGATTGACGATCCAGTATTCGGCAATACCGTGAGTTGCGTAAAGGCGCAGTTTTTGTGCACGGTCGAAGCGCAGGGTGCTGTCGGAGACTTCGACCAGTAACAATACGTCGGCGGCTTCAGGGTGGCGGGTCGTGTAATCATCGGCATCTGGTTTGACTAGAGCCAAGTCTGGCTCTGGTTCCGACAGGTCGCCCAATTGGAGTGGGCTTTGTATGCGGACGTCTACACCTTCATCCCATAAACGGGCAAACATACGATTTAAACGATTGACGTGACCAGCATGATTGAATCCTATCGGTGCCATAGTGAGAATTTCTCCTTCGATGAGTTCCAGTCGGCTTTCGGGCGGAAAAATCCCGGCCTCGCCCATGCGATGCCATTCGGCGATGTTGGTGAGGTGTTTTTGCGGAAAGACGGCGACCATAGTTTTATCCCATTAGCGAATCGACTCTCTCGATTCTAGTGTTTAGTACAGACGAAATCAATTAAACCAAACAGTTAGCGATGAGCATATTTCCAATCGAACAAATTCGCGCCGATTTTCCTATCCTCGGCGAAACCGTCCGCAACAAACCGCTGGTATATCTGGACAACGCCGCCAGTTGCCAGAAGCCGCAAGCGGTCATCGACAGCATCGTGCACACCTATAGCCATGAATATGCCAACATCCATCGCGGCGTACATACCTTAAGCGTCCGCGCCACGGATAAGTTTGAAGGGGCGCGGGAAAAGGTCAGGGCGTTTATCAATGCCGCCAGCACTAAGGAAATTATTTTCGTGCGCGGGGCGACCGAGGCGATCAATCTGGTCGCGCAGAGTTACGGCAAATCGCAACTCAAAGCCGCCGATGAAATTGTCATCAGCGCAATGGAGCATCACGCCAACATCGTGCCTTGGCAAATGCTTTGCCAGCAGATCGGTGCGGTGCTGAAGGTCGCGCCGATGAATCAGCAAGGGGAGTTGTTGTTTGACGAGTTTGAGCAATTGTTGAACGCCAATACCAAACTGGTAGCGATCACCCAGATGTCCAATGCGCTGGGTACGATCAATCCGGTAGAGCAGATTATTGCCGCAGCCCATGCCAAAAGCATTCCGGTATTGTTGGATGGTGCTCAGGCGATTCCGCATATGGCGGTGGATGTGCAAGCCCTGGATTGTGATTTTTACGTGTTTTCCGGCCACAAGCTTTACGGACCGTCCGGCACCGGTGTGCTTTACGGTAAGCAAGCGCTGTTGGAAGCGATGCCTCCGTATCAAGGCGGTGGTGACATGATTCGGCAGGTTACTTTCGAAAAAACCGAATACGCCGGTCTGCCGCATAAATTCGAAGCCGGCACGCCGGCCATCGCCGAAATTATCGGTTTGGGTGCGGCTATCGATTACGTCAGCGGTATTGGCATGGACAACATCGCTGCTTATGAAGCCGAGTTGCTGGCTTACGCCACGCAGCAAGCCGAACAAATCAATGGCCTGAACATCATCGGCCAGGCAGCGCACAAGGGCGGCATCTTATCGTTCACGCTGGATAGAATTCATCCGCACGACATCGGCACCATGCTCGACAGTTTGGGCATCGCCATCCGCGCCGGCCATCATTGCGCGATGCCGGTGATGGACTTTTACGGTGTACCGGCGACGGCGCGGGCCTCGTTTGCCATGTACAATACCCGCCAAGAAATCGATGTGTTGATGCAAGGCATCAAGTCCCTAATAGAGGTGTTTGGCTAATGTTTGAAGATTTACGCGATCTATACCAAGAGGTCATATTCGACCACAACCGCAATCCGCGCAATTTCCGGGTGATGGCGGATGCCAATCGCCAAGTGGAAGGATTTAATCCGCTATGCGGCGACCGGCTGACTTTGTTTTTGAAAATCGACGATCACGTGATCAGCGACGCCAGTTTTCAAGGCTCCGGTTGCGCGATTTCCACGGCGTCCGTATCGTTGATGACCGAAATAGTCAAGGGCAAAACCGAAGCCGAGGCCGATGCCTTATTCAAACAATTTCATGAAATGACCACCGGCAAAACCGAGGAAATCAATCTGGAGGCCATCGGTAAGCTGGCGGTGTTGGCCGGCGTGCGCGAATATCCCGCCAGGGTGAAATGCGCGACTTTGGCCTGGCATACCTTGGATGCCGCTTTGAAAAACGAAGCCCAGTCGATTTCCACCGAGTAATTCAGCGCGCGTGACGAGTTTGTCCGAACAGGGGGCGGTAGTTTATGCCGATGACTCGGCGTTGTTCGCCAGTCAGGCGCTTGCCGAACGCTTGGGCTGGCCTTTGCTAGCCTTGCAAAGTTTACCCGCTGAATTGGCGCAAACGTTCTTTCTTTGTTATCGGGATGCTTGTCTGAAGTTACTGGATAAACAAACCTTGAAAAAAGGCGGTTTAGCGGTGGATGTCGATCCGCGTCCCGGCGAGCAGCATTCCTATCCAGCGCCCAAAAAAGACTTGTTGGCGCAAGCCATCGGCAAGAAAACCAGAACCGTTATCGACGCCACAACGGGTTGGGCACAGGACAGCTTGGCCTTATTTCGCATGGGTTATCAAGTGAGCTGCATTGAGCGCTCGCCGGTGATGGCTGAACTGATTGCCGACGGTTTTCAGCGTCTGGCTCGGAAGGATTGGGTGCTAAACCGGCAGTTGCAAACGCCCGAGTTAATGGTTGGAAATGCCATCGATTTACTGGCGAGTTTATCAGAAAAGCCTGATTGCATTTATCTGGACCCGATGTTTCCAGTCAAGCGCAAGCAAACCGCGGCAACCCGGAAGTCGATGGCCATACTGCGCGATATTTTGGGTGACGACCTGGATAGGGCCGATTTGTTCGCGGCGGCCTGGCAGGCTACCGGCAAGCGGGTGGTCGTTAAAAGTCCCGACTATGCGGAGCCGCTGGGCGGCAAGCCCAGCGAAAGCTATCAGGGCAAATTGCTCAGATACGATGTTTATCTGAAATGAATTTCCAGACGAAACTTAAACCCGAACGAGGTAAGAATGACCGATTGGATTGATGTGGTAGCAGAATCGGCACTGGCAAACGGCGAACATGTGGTGGTCGATGTCGACGGTACCGATGTGGCGATTTTCAAAATCGACGATCAATGTTATGCGATCGAAGATGTGTGCACCCATGATGGCGCTGAAATCGCCAGTGGCGAGCTGGATGGCGACGAAATTGTTTGCCCGCGCCACGGCGCCCGGTTTTGTGTGAAAACCGGCGCGGTAAAATGTGCGCCGGCTTACGAAGATGTGGCTACTTTTGCGGTACGGATAGTTGACGGCCGGATACAAGTCGAGAATCCGAACTAAAACGGCGCCAGGCAAAAGATAAACGGCGAAAAAAGCCAGTCGGCGTTAGAATTCCCGCTCTTTCGCGATTCAACCGTAACAACTCCCGCATCATCATGGAACACTTCATCTGGAATATAGACCCTATTCTCGTCGACTTCGGCTTCTTGAAAATCCGTTGGTACGGCTTGATGTTCGCATCGGGCTTTGTCGGCAGTTTTTTGACCATGCAATGGATTTATCAACGCGAGGGCAAAAACATCGAAGAGCTGGACACGCTGCTTTGGTACATGGTGATCGCCACCATCGTCGGTGCGCGCCTGGGTCATACCATGCTCTACGATCCTGCTTATTATTTGTCGCATCCATTAAAAATTCTGGCAGTCTGGGAAGGTGGGTTGGCCAGCCACGGCGCGACGCTGGGTATCATTCTGGCTTTGTATTTATATCGGCGTAAATATGGCGACGGGTATTTCTGGTTGTTGGATCGTGTCAGTATTCCCACAGCCTTGGCTGGCGCGCTGATTCGCCTCGGCAATTTCTTCAATTCCGAGATTTTAGGGATTCCGTCAGAGCAACCCTGGGCCGTGGTGTTTGCGCGGATTGATCCGTTACCGCGTCATCCGGTACAGCTTTATGAAGCGACGTGTTATCTGCTGATTTATGGGATTTCGTTGGCGATTTATAAAAAACACGCAGATAAGCCCGGTTTTGTGTTTGGCTGTTTCATCAGCATGCTGTTCAGCGTGCGGTTTGTCCTGGAATACTTTAAAACCGAGCAAGCCATGTACGATACCGGGGTGATGTTCACCACCGGCCAGCTACTCAGTGTGCCGTTCGTGCTGGCCGGCATTGGCTGTATCGTTTGGGCTATGAAAAACCATCAGCCCAAGCCTGTCGCTTAATCGTTTATAATTCCACGCTTTCAATCGCCGGGGTTGCCCGGCGTATGCTGCCCCGTTGGGGTATCCGTTTCGGTTTTGAGAGTTCATGCAAGAAATTAATCCCATTAAATACAAGATAGCCGACCTGCGCGAGCGTAGCGCAGGGCTGAAAAGCTATTTGGATTTCGATACAAAAAGTGAGCGTTTGGTGGAAGTGCTGCGCGAGCTGGAAGATCCGGCGATCTGGAATAAACCGGAACAAGCGCAAGCCATGGGCAAGGAACGGGCGATGCTGGAAGGCATCGTCAACACTATCCTGGAACTGGAACAAGGCCTGTCTGACGCTGAAGAATTGCTGTTGATGGCGGTGGAAGAAAACGACGAGGACACCGTTGATACCGTAGCTGCTGATCTTGAAGAGTACGAAAAGAAAGTCGCGGCGTTGGAATTTCAACGCATGTTCGCTGGGGAAATGGACCCGAATAATGCGTTTTTGGATATTCAGGCCGGTTCCGGTGGCACGGAGGCGCAGGATTGGGCATCCATGATCGAACGCATGTATTTGCGTTGGGGCGAAGCGAAAGGCTTTAAAACCGAGTTAATCGAGGAGTCGCCGGGCGACGTGGCTGGCATCAAAAGCGCTACCATCAAATTCGAAGGCCCGTATGCCTTTGGCTGGTTGCGTACCGAAACCGGTGTACATCGTTTGGTGCGAAAGTCGCCGTTCGATTCCGGTAATCGCCGGCATACTTCCTTTGCTTCGGTATTTGTCTCGCCGGAAATTGACGACGATGTCGAAATTGACATTAATCCCGCCGACTTGCGTATTGACGTGTATCGCGCCAGTGGTGCTGGCGGTCAGCACGTCAATAGAACGGAATCAGCGGTGCGGATTACCCATGGCCCCAGCGGCATTGTGACCCAGTGTCAAAGCGACCGCTCGCAGCACAAAAACAAAGACACCGCGATGAAGCAGCTAAAAGCCAAACTGTACGAGATGGAAATGCTGAAACGTAGCGAAGGCTTGCAGGCGATTGAAGATTCCAAGTCCGACATCGGCTGGGGCAGCCAGATTCGTTCTTATGTCTTGGATCAATCCCGCATCAAGGACCTGCGCACCAACGTCGAGACCGGCAACACCCAAGCCGTGTTGGATGGGGCGTTGGATCAGTTTATTGAAGCAAGTTTGAAGAGCGGGTTGTAAGTTTGATAATCATTAATTACGTCGTCGCCAAAGCATGAGTGGTGTGTTTGAATGACACAAAATAACAACGAATTTTCATCTTTATCTGATCATGAACTCGTGGATGCGTATGGGCATTCTGGAGACCCTTGGGTTCATGAAATGATTAGAGCAGAAGAACGTCGGCGCATGGCCGAGCGTGCTTTAGCTCAAGCGACAATATCCAACAAAATCGCAATCGCTTCTTTGGTGATAGCATTTGCAAGCCTAATTGTTGCGATTCTAGCATTACTTAAAACTGATTGACGCACACTGGGCATCATAGGGAAACGCTCCCGCTTTACTTCAAGCTCTGAATTTACTGTCGGAGGGACTATGAAAGGTTTTTCACGGATTACGTTTGACGCTACGGTGATGGGCGGAAAACCCTGTCTGCGAGGACTAAGGGTGACAGCGGGAATGCTTGTTGGTTTGGTGGCCAGTGGCTATTCGACCGAACAGATACTGGAGTTGTACCCTTATTTGGAAGCCGATGATGTTACGGAAGCCCTTCGTTTCGCCGCGTGGAGAGCCGAGGAGATTGAGTTACCATTGAATGCCGCGTGAAAATATTATTGGACATGAATTTATCCCCTGCTTGGACAGGTGTGCTAAACCAAGCAGGGTTCGATTCCGTACACTGGTCCACAGTCGGCCCTGCGGATGCTCCAGACGTTCAGTTATTTAAATGGGCCAGGGAAAATGAAGCCGTGGTATTTACCCACGATTTGGATTTTGGCGCGCTGTTAGCGTTGACCGGTGTGGAAGCACCGAGCGTGTTTCAAATTCGTACCCAAAATATTTCACCACAAGTGCTCGGACCGAGAGCTATTGAATTGTTGCACCGCTTCAAAACGGAGCTTGATAATGGTGCTTTGATCGTTGCCGACGAATTGCGCGAAAGAGTAAGGTTGTTGCCCTTAAGTCGCTAAATTTAAGCCTAATTTATCTCTATTAATAATTTTTGAAAATGTTAGAACTCGAACACGACGAACAAGAACAGATCAAACAACGCCGCGAAAAACTAAACGCCCTACGCGAAGAAGGTATCGCATTTCCGACCGATTTTCGGCGCAATGTGGTGGCCGGTGAATTGCTGGCCGAATACGGCGATAAATCTGAAGACGAATTATTAGCCGAACCGATACGGGTGAAGATCGCCGGGCGGATGATGACGCGGCGTATTATGGGCAAAGCCAGTTTCTGCCATTTACAGGATATGTCGGGACAGATTCAGGTCTACGTGGCCCGCGACAACCTGCCGGAAGGTGTTTACAACGACCAGTTCAAGAAGTGGGATATCGGCGACATTATCGGTGCGGAAGGCGTATTGTTCAAAACCAAGGTCGGCGAACTCAGCGTCAAAGTCGATGACATTCGACTGCTGACCAAAGCCTTGCGGCCGCTGCCGGAAAAATTCCATGGCATTGCCGATCAAGAGATCAAATACCGTCAGCGTTATCTGGATTTGATCATGAGCGACGAGACGCGCAAAACCTTCCTGATGCGCTCGAAAATCGTCAATTACATCCGCGAATTTTTGATCGCGCGCGACTTCCTGGAAGTGGAAACGCCGATGATGCAAGTCATCCCCGGCGGCGCGACGGCAAGACCGTTCACTACCTTCCATAATGCGCTGGATATGGAGTTGTATCTGCGGATTGCGCCGGAGCTGTATCTGAAACGGCTGGTGGTTGGTGGTTTCGAACGGGTGTTCGAGATCAACCGCAACTTCCGCAACGAAGGCCTTTCGACCCGGCACAATCCGGAATTCACGATGATGGAGTTCTACCAAGCCTACGCCGAATACGGCGACTTGATGGATCTGACCGAAGCGATGCTGAAAGGCATCGCCGAAGATGTAGTCGGTAGCTCGGTGATCGAATATCAGGGTGATCAATACGATTTCGGCAAACCGTTCGCGCGGATGACAGTGTTGGAGTCGATTTTGCATTTCAACCCCGAATTGACTTTGGCTGATCTGACGACCCGCGAAGCGGCCGTGAAAGTTGCCGAGAATTTAAAGATTCCGGTGAAAGACAGTTATGGCTTGGGCAAGGTACAGATCGAGATTTTTGAAAAAACCGTCGAACACCGTTTGATGAATCCGACCTTTATCACTGCTTACCCGGTGGAAGTGTCGCCGTTGGCGCGCCGTAACGACAACGATCCGCATGTCACCGACCGTTTCGAATTCTTCGTCGGCGGCCGCGAGATTGCCAACGGCTTTACCGAGTTGAACGACGCCGAAGACCAAGCCGAGCGCTTCCAGAAACAGGTCGAGGAAAAAGAAGCTGGCGACAACGAAGCCATGCATTTCGATGCCGACTACATTACCGCGCTGGAGCACGGCATGCCGCCGACCGCGGGCGAAGGCATCGGTATCGACCGTTTGGTGATGCTGTTTACCAACTCACCGAGCATTCGCGACGTGCTGTTGTTCCCGCACATGCGTCCCAAAAACTGATGTCACAATCAGACGACTATGCCGTGTTATCGCTATTGGATCTAAGAGAAAATTATGAGCGTTGAAGCCAAAGAATTTAAAAATGCCCTGAAATTATGGGCCAGCGGTGTGACGGTGGTGACAACCCAAGGGCGCGATAATCAGCCCCGAGGCATGACCGCCACGGCGTTTAGCAGCGTGTCCGTGGAGCCGCCGCAAATATTGGTCTGCCTCAACCAAGCGACCGATACTGGTGCTGCATTGCTGGAAAGCCGCCGCTTCGCCGTGAATATTCTGAATAGTGCACAAGAAGACGTTTCCAATCAATTTGCCGGCAGTACCACCCAAGAACAGCGTTTTGCCAGCATTGCTTGGCAAGCCGGTGAAAATGGCGCACCTATTTTGAACGAAGCTCTGGCGGTACTGGAGTGTCGGGTAGTGCAACAAGTTCAGGCCGGTAGCCACTGGGTGATTATCGGTGAAGTCGATAGCGTGGTTTGCCGGGAAGGTGAGCCTTTGCTTTACTATCATTCTGCTTACCGCACGGTGGCGGCGCAAGATTAAGCCCAAAATCCTCGTTGCGAATTGTTGCTTGATAGAGCAGACAATTGTCGTATACCCGACAAATTTCTCATGAATTGTGTGTGAATAGACGAGATTGTTGCCGGGTTTGTTGATTTGTAACGCCATGAATCGCATGAAAAATAACGGTCATATAGATATGGCCGATTTTTTGCTTAGGAGAGATTGGATTTAATCCATCTTTCAGAGTTATCACGGAGTTATCAATGTCAATCAAGGTTATCAAAGAATTTTCTGAAAAATCCAAAAGCGATGAGGGCTTGAAAGAAAAGCTGAAAGCCTGTCTCAAAATCAAGGAGCTATTGTTATTGGGTAAGGAATACGGGTTCGAAATCGATGAAGTGGAATTGTATCCACCCAACGAACCGCAATTTGTTGAAGAACAGCTTTCAGAAAAACTTGCCAAAGCTCTGCTCAGAGTTTAACGATTGAGTGCCATCCTGCCTCCCGGCGGGGTGGCACCGTTATCGGTAAGGCAAAACGGCAGCCGGTAAATTCTAAAAACGACTCGACAACGGTAAACTACACGTTTGCGGCTATCGAGGAGTTTTCAAACATGTTCAATGCTATCCACGCTCCCCAACTGATGGGGATACTCAATGTCACTCCCGATAGTTTTTCCGATGGCGGCAAATTTACTGGCGTGGCGGCAGCGATAGCTCAAGCTGAAAAAATGATCGCTGAAGGCGCCGATATTATCGATGTCGGCGGTGAGTCGACGCGGCCTGGCTCCGATCCCGTTATGGCGGATGAGCAAATTCGCCGAGTGGTGCCGGTGATTAACGCGATCCGTGCGAACAATCCCCAATTTCAAATCAGTATAGATACCACCTTAAGCCAGGTTGCAGCAGCAGCGGTGACGGCGGGGGCGAGTATCATCAACGATGTCTCGGCCGGCCAAGGCGACCCTAAGATGTTGGCTTTTGCGGCAACAACGCAAGTTCCCATCATCCTGATGCATATGCAGGGCACGCCCAAAACTATGCAGGATAGGCCACATTACGACAATGTATTGGCCGATGTGATCGCTGCTTTGCAACAACGTGTTGCCGAAGCATTAGCGGCCGGCGTGTTGCCGGAAAATATCGCGATAGATCCCGGCATCGGTTTCGGTAAGGGCAAGCAAGACAATATCGATTTGTTAGCACATTTGCGTAGCTTTGTTGGTTTGGGTTACCCGGTGTTGCTGGGTACCAGCCGCAAGCGCTTCATGGGCAGCATCTGCAATGTCAGCGAACCCGCCGAGCTGGTTACCGCGACAGCCGTAACCACGGCGTTGGGAGTGATGGCGGGTGTGAAAATGTTTCGGGTTCATGATGTCAAAGCCAACCGGCAGGCAGCGGATGTGGCGTGGGCCATCAAGCAGGCACAGTGACCGATCTCCATCCGCAGCTACAGGTATTGCAGGCGACATTGGCTGCATCGCCGCTGACGAGGATTAACGACCCGGAATTAGCGGACCGACAGTTGGAGTTGTGGATCAAACGCGATGACTTGCTACATCCGATTATCTCCGGCAATAAATGGCGCAAGCTCAAATATATCCTCAATCATGCCTTATACGCTGGTGTCGATTGCATCGTCAGCATGGGCGGCGCCTATTCCAATCATTTACACGCCCTGGCTTTTACCGGTAAAACCTTGGGGCTGAAAACCATAGGCTATATTCGTGGCGAGCGGCCCGCGCAACTTAATGCCACGCTGCATGATCTGCTTGATTGGGGCATGGAGCTGCGTTTTGTGTCGCGTAGCGACTACAGGCAATTGCGCGACTACAAAGGTCACGACAGCTTACCTGAACTGCAGGCCGGCCAATATTGGTTGCCAGAAGGCGGAGCCACCGACCTGGCTTTGCGAGGCGTTGCCGAACTGGTCGATGAAATTGACGTCGGCTTTGATACGCTGGCCGTTGCCTGCGGCACGGGCACCACTTTGGCAGGTTTGCTTACCTCGCCGCTAACTCAACAGGCTATCGGTGTGGCAGCGCTGAAGGGTGGCGATTTTCTGATCGACGATGTCGAGCAATTGCTGAATAAACGGGGAATGAACAGTCATGCGGACTGCCGAATTTTAGTGGATTACCATTTCGGCGGATTTGCCAAAACAACGCCGGCTTTGTTGGCGTTTATGCAGGATTTTCAGCACAGGCACGGCATTGAACTGGAACCGATTTACACCGGAAAATTATTATTTGCGCTCTATGATTTAATTCGGAAGGGCTATTTCTCCGCCGGGCAGCGAATAGTGGCAATCCATACCGGCGGCTTGCAAGGTAAGCGCAAGTAATATTCCCTGTCGTGTTACCAGTTAAAAATCAGATAGATATTGAGTCATTACTCAAAATGGTGATAATAGCCGCTGCCTAAAAAATAATAACAAGGTGGCACCGTGGTTGCGCAGATCATTTCATTCCCCGAGCAAAAAAGCAGCAATAAACTGGCGGTGTCTTTCCGCTTTTTATTAAGCTTGTACGCCATTGTGCCGCTGTGTCTGCTGGTATTATGGCTGGATAGTTTTGGTTTCGATCATGCGCTCAGGGATATGCTGCCCAGCAGTCCCAGTCATTTTTTACTATTTCAGATCCTGTTCGGTACCCCGCATATCGTTGCCAGCAATCTATTGTTGCTTAGTCACGACGAATATCTGCATGCCTTCAAAAATAAATTAATTGCGATGACTTTGTTCATCATGGTGTTTTTCGGCATCGGCAGCCTGTTTATTCCTTACCGCGCGCTGTACATCATTACTGCCTGCTGGACGGTCTACCACGTCTTGAAACAACAGCATGGTATCGCCAAAGCCGCGTGCCGCTTGCCGGGCTGGGCGTTTTACCTGCAACTGTGGCTCAGCGTCGGTGCCGGTATCTTCATTTACATGGGGATATTTTTAAAAAATAGCCTGGAGCCTGAACAAGCGGCGTTGGTGTTGCAGATTGCCAGCGTGCTGACGACGGCTTTGGTTATCAGCACGGTGTTTTGCCAACGTTACGTGCCCAGCCGCTTGGGTATCTATTTTTTGTGGGCCAACACACTGCTGGTCGTTAGCAGTTGGTATGTTTACAGCCAGCAGTATTATTTCCTGGCGATCTTGATGCCCCGTTTGGTGCACGACATCACCGCTTATAGTTTTTACGTGACTCACGATGTGAATCGCCACGGCGAACGGCCGCAGAATAATTTGTTCCGAGCTGCAACGGCGATTCGATTACCTGTTTGGTTGGTATTGCCGCTGCTGTCGTTTGTGTTGACCTACCTGTTACAGGCTTATGGCGACGATCTGGTCAATTTATTGCTGCAAACCCTGTTTTCCACGCAAATTTATAAAGCCGTCACCTTGGGTTTTCTTGGATATTTGGCCTTGATGCATTACTACACCGAGGCCTTCGTCTGGGCGGCCGGCTCGCCGCTAAGACGTTATATTCGCTTTAGCGGCGTCTAATGGCCTAATGCGGCAGCGTGTAACCCACTTTAATGGTGACCTGCCAATGCGCGACCTTGCCGTTATCGATATGGCCGCGGGTTTCTACCACTTCAAACCAACGCATGTTTTGGATGGTTTCGCCGGCTTTGGCGACGGCGTTTTCGATGGCTTGTTGGATGCCTAGGCTGGATGAGCCGGTCAGTTCGACTTTTTGATAGACATGTTCTGGCATGTTATTTACTCCGCTTGAGGGTTGAATAAGGCGTTGTAGGCGCGCGCAGCTGCTTCCGGTTCATGGTCAAATACGCCGCCTATCACCGCCAATAAGTCTGCGCCCGCCGCCAATAAAGTTCCACCGTTTTCGGGCAGAATGCCGCCGATAGCGACTATGGGCACGTTTACCGATTGTTTGGCTCGGACCAAGCTGGCAATCTCGGCGGGCGCAGCCAAGGGCTTCGATCCCGACGGGAAGAAGCGTCCGAAGGCTACGTAATCCGCGCCGGCTGCGGCCATGGCCTGCGCTTTGTCCACATCGTTATAACACGATACCCCTATGATGGCGTCCGGGCCCAACAGGTGCCGCGCTGTGGCGATTTCGCCATCGTCGCGACCTAGATGCACACCGTCAGCACCGACACTCATCGCCAACTCGACGCTGTCGTTAATCAAGAATGGAGCATCGTAAGCGTGGCAAACTTCCAACAAAAGCCTCGCTAATTGCGGCGCATCCAGCGGATTTTTGTCGCGGTATTGAATCACTCTGGCACCGCCGCGCAAGGCCGCTTCGACGTCTTTTACAATTTGGGAAATCGTTTTGTTTTCGGGCTGGGTGATGGCGTACAAACCGTGACGCGGAAATTTCATGCTTCTACCCAAAACAGCCGGTCGGGGTTGTATTGGCCTTGTCCCGGACGATAGGCGGCGGCCAGCGACTGCCAAGTAAATTCCTGAGCTTCGCTAACGGCGGTAAATACGTCCAGGCCTTGCGCCAACAGCGCCGCGCTGGCGCTAGCCAATGTACAGCCCGAGCCGTGATAGCTGTGCGGCAAGCGCTCCCAGTTAAAGGTTTCATTGAGATCGTCGGGCATGTACAAGCGGTTATGCACCAGCTCGGAGTTCTCGTGGGTGCCGGTGATCAGCACGTATTCGGCGCCTTTGCCTTGCAAGAAACGTCCGCAGTCGGCTAAGTCCTCTTGCCCGGACAGGCGGCGGGCTTCTTCGCTGTTGGGCGTCAATAAGGTGGTCAACGGCAGCAGTTGTTCGACGATGACATCAATTAGTCGTTGGCCGGCCAATGCAGTGCCGCCGCCGGCTGCTAGTACCGGGTCCAACACCACCGGAATAGCCGGATGTTGCCGCAAAATTTGCGCAATCGCTGCGGCAACGCTGGCGTCGCCAATCAAGCCGATTTTGAACGCGGAGACTCTAAAGTCCGCCAATAGTGTTTGCGCTTGGCTGAGAATGTCTGCGGGTTGCTGTGGAATCAACTTCTTGACGTTGCGGCTGTCTTGTTCGGTTAACGCCGTAATCACACTAGCCGCATGGCATTGGTGGCTGATAATGGTTTCGATGTCGGCTTGCACACCGGCACCACCGCTGGAATCGTGGCCTGAAAAACACATTACGGAGGGGCGGTTGCGGCTCACGAGTCTTCTCCAGAGAGCAAAGTCAGAAATTCCTGCTCAGTAATAACGCTGACGCCTTTTTCGCGAGCGGCATTTATTTTGTTAGCGCCGACATTGTCGCCGGCTACCAGATAGTCGGTTTTCGCCGATACCGAGCTACCAACTTTAGCGCCTTTGCCTTTGGCTTGCTTGCTCAAGTCGTCGCGACTGCCGCTGTGTAAGGTGCCGGTGAAGACCAAGGTTTTGCCGGCTAACGGATGGGCGTTGTCGGTGGCCTGGTTTTGCGTCGAGGTTAGATTAAAACCCAGTGACATCAGGCTATCGAACAAGGGTTTGATTTTGGCAAAACCTTGGGTGATCACTGCGGCGGTTTTTTCCGCAAAACCTTCGATCGCGACGATGTTGGCTTCGCTGAGATTGAAAATCTCCGGCAAAGCATAATGCGCCAACAGCCGTTCGCAGTTGCCTAGGCCCATTCGAAATACGCCGAACGCGGACAGAAAGCGCCAGTCTTCGATGGCTTCGTTGCGGCTGCGCACTAATTGATCGACCAGATTTTGCGATTGCTTGGGACCGAAGCCCATGCTTTCGAATTGTTCTGCGCTTAAGGCGTAAATCTGGTCGACGCGGCGGATGCCGTATTCGTAAAGTTTTTTGATGGTCGCGGCGCCGAAGCCGTCGTTGTTTTTCAGCACCCGGAAGAAATGTTCCATGCTGTTGCTGATTTGCGCCGGGCATTCCAGGTTGTTGGGGCAGACTAAATAATCGTTGTCCCAAATCAATTCGTGGCCGCAACTGGGGCAGGCGCTGGGTACTTGCGGTTCGGCCGGACGCAGTACTTCCTCGATTTTGGGGATGACCTCGCCGGAGCGGGCCAAGCGGATCAGCGCGCCAGGGCCTATGCCTTTATCCAGCACCATTTTGTAATGATGGGCGGTGGCTCGGGAAAGCAGGGCGCCGCTAAGGCGTACCGGTTCCAACTCGGCGACCGGGGTGATGCGGCCGGACCGTGAGGTTTGCGGCGTGACGCCGATGACTGTGACTTCTGCGGTTTCCAGGTTTTCTTTGTAAGCCAGCTGCCAGCGGTGATGGTGGCGGGTGGCGCCCATCGCTTGTTTGAGCTGCTCGTCGACGATTTCCAGAATCACGCCGTCCACGTCGTAATCCAGCTTATGCCAGATGTCTTTGACGATGGTTTCGAAGTTGTCGATCAGGTCCTGCCAGACTCCCTCCCAGCAAGGCAATATAGCAAACGGATAAAACACCGCGGCATGATCGGCAATCGCGCGTTCGGCGTGTTCGTCCAGTTCCTTTTCCTTGATCACGCTGGCTTGGAAGTTACGGGCGTTGTCGAAATATTCGGCCAGATTAGCGTCGAAATAACTGCGGCTGACCACAATTTCACCGGTGCCCAGGCCTCGCGGGCCCTGATTGGCGACTTGCAAGCCGCGCTCGAATACGCGGGTGATGTCGGTACCTTTGCGGCCATCGCCGCGGGTATACAGCATCCGGCCGTCGTCATAGGCGGCGTAACCATCCAACTTGGGCGTGACTTTAAAAGTCAGTTCGGCAAAATTTTTATCCAATTCCAATGCAGCCTTCTCGATACGGCTGGCCCAACGCTCCACTTCTTCGCGGCTATAGGCTTTGTCGGTGGAGAGCATCACGGTTGGCAGATCGACGGTTTTACCCGCGAAAGCGGGTTCCGGCTCGATTGTGTGCAACAGCGGATGCTCGGGCTGACGTTTTTTCAGTTCTGCCAGATAAACGAAGTCGTAATCGGCATCGCTGATGATCGGTTCGCCGCCGCGATACAAAGCGTTGGCAATCTCCAGGAACGTCACTAATTCACTGTCAGTGACGGTATGCAGCAAATCCGCGTGTGTGCACAATTCGCAAAAACGATTCTCACCAAGATCGTTCGAACTTAGCGTGGTCTGCAAAAGAATAGCTTTTTGACTGTCGGTAAGCATGCCGGGGATAGATGTGTCGGGTAGGGCGGCGATTATAGAGGATAATATCGCAAAAAAAAGGCGGGAGAGAGAACTCGCCCGCCGAAGCATCTATCTTTCAAGAGGATCATGTCAACGGTAGGAAATCGCGTGACATGGGCTTAATATAAAGTTTTCTAAGGAACAAGCGTTGATCTAGGTCAATGTTTGGCGGGTTATTGAATAGCCTGTTCTTCAGCCGTGTTGGTGGCGGGGTGGCAGGTTTTACACAAGCCGTGAATTTCAATGGTTTTACGCTGCGGTACGAAGCCGGCATCGCCAAGTTCTTTGGATAATGCGCTGAGTACCGAAGGCGCGGCGCGCTCCTGAACCGTATGGCAGGCGGTGCAGATTAACAGTAGTTGATCGTGTTGAGTGCCGGAGCAGTGGCAGCCGACGAACGCATTTAAACTCTCCACCCGATGAATCAGGCCTTGTTCCAACAGAAAATCCAAGGCCCGGTAGACTGTCGAGGGTTTTGCGGCGTCGTTTACCGGCCTGATTTGATCCAGCAAGTCGTAGGCTTTAACGGCCTTATGACTGTTCCAGATCAGCTCCAAAATCTTATGGCGGATGGGGGTCAGTTGTACGCCGCGCGTTAAGCAAAGTTGTTCGGCTACACTTATCGCCCTGTGGATGCATACGTTATGGTCATGCTCTGGTGCCGGGAAAGTTGCGTGGTCGGTCATTTTGCAAAGGGTGATTGGGTTCATTCATTTTGTGGATGCGGTAAGTTATAGTGCCAGCATAAACAACCCATTTCAAATCGAATTACCAAATAAATTTTGTGTGTTTTTAATGCGCGCGGTTAAGCGCCATAGTGTGGTTGTTTGGCGGTTTCTCGGCGGACTTTTGCGAGCGGCTATAAGTAATTTTGAGGCAATAAATGAGAAGGATTACATTCCTGGTTTATGCAGTGCTATGGATTTTGTTGATTAGCCTGAACCTTTACCAGCAAGTCACGGATACCAAACAGTACGCGCAAAAAATTGCCACGCGCCAAGCCGAGATGTTTTTCGATCATATCGTCTTGATCAGAAAATGGAATGCGTTGCACGGCGGCGTTTACGTGCCTATCACCGAGAGTACTCAGCCCAATCCTTACCTGGAAGTTCCTCATCGCGATGTAGAGACCACCGATGGCAAGCACCTGACTTTAATTAATCCAGCTTATATGACTCGGCAGCTCTCGGAAATGGGTGACGAATCGGATATTGCCTTTCATATTACCGGTTTTAATCCGATTCGCCCGGAAAATCGGCCGGACCAATGGGAAGCAGAGGCATTGTTGGCGTTCCAGCAAGGTCAAAAAAGTGTGAGCAGTATCGGCACTATCAACGGGCAATCTTTTTATCGTTACATGGCGCCGCTGCATGTCGATCAAAGTTGTCTGGTTTGCCATCAGCGGCAAGGCTATAAAGAGGGCGAAATTCGCGGCGGTATTAGTGTCAGTATTCCCAGTGCCAGTATCGATGCTTTTGTGAGCGAGCGTCTGGAGCATTTGACAATCACCCATGCAATTGTGGCAGTTATCGGTTTGATCGTATTGCTGTTGTCTTATTTGGCGCAAGCCAGACTAAGCCAGCGCCTGGATAAAGCCAAAAGCCGTATGCAACTGGTGTATCTGGATTCGTTGACCTTGCTACCCAATCGCCGTTACTACGATGCCTTTGTAAAAAGGGAATGGAAGCGCGCCTTGCGGCATAAATATCCTATCTCGATGATCATGATAGACATCGATTTCTTCAAGCTATACAACGACAATCTCGGACATATCGAGGGCGATCATTGTTTGCGGCAAGTGGCTAAAACCTTGAAGCGTTTCTTTAGAAGGCCGGGCGATTTGATTGCACGTTACGGTGGCGAAGAGTTTTGCGTGGTCGCGGCTTGTGATGCCGAACAAATCATGGTGTTGGCCGAAATTCTGCGTAAAGCCGTGGAGAATATGCGTCTGCCGCATCCGGCTTCCAAAATTTCCGAATTTGTGACTATCAGTCTTGGTGTTGCCAGTATCGTTCCGAGTGACGACCTATCTTTCGAAAGCCTGCTGCACGCGGCGGATCAGGCGCTATACGATGCCAAGGCCACCGGTAGAAACCGGGTTGGCAAACGCCGGGTTTGAAACGATGGCAAGGGCCGGTGTTTGACCGGCCCTTGCCATGTGTCTAGTTACGAATGTTTTTCCAATAGTTTGGCATGAGCCGCTGCCAAGCGAGCCACGGGAATGCGCGGCGCGGAACACGATACATAGTTCAAGCCTAAGTCGTGAACGAATTTAATCGAACGCGGATGGCCGCCGTGTTCGCCGCAAATGCCTATTTTCAAATCCGGGCGCTGCTGACGACCCAGTTCCACGGCCATTTTCATCAGTTTGCCCAAGCCCTCAATATCCAGTGTTTCGAAGGGGTTGTCTTCCAGCAGGCCTGATTCTTCGTACAGCGGTAAGAATTTGTTCTCGGCATCCTCGCGGGAGAATGAAAAAGTGGCTTGGGTTAAATCGTTGGTGCCGAATGAAAAGAAAGCAGCTGTCGCGGCCAGACGGTCGGCACGGGTACATGCCCGCACCGTTTCAATCATTGTGCCGAACTTGAAGTTGAGCTTGAGCTTGTATTGCGCTTCCACTTCGGCTTGAATCTCGTCGACATAGGTTTTCACGGTTTTCAATTCCTGTGCGGTGATCACCTGCGGCACCATGATTTCCGGTTCGACCGGAATCCGTTGTTTCACACACAATGCCGCCGCTTCCAGAATTGAGCGGATCTGCATTTTGTAGATTTCCGGATAGCTCATGCCCAGCCTGACGCCGCGATGACCCAGCATTGGGTTGACTTCGTACAGCTCCAGCACTTTATCCAGCATCATCTGTTTTTTACTGATCGCTTCCAAAATCACGTCTTCGTTCAGCATATTGAACGGTGCCGGCATTTCCGCCGGGTGCGCCAGCGTATCCAGCGTGACACGTTGGCCTTTGACGATGGTCAGGTAGTGTTTCAGCGCATCCAGCTCATCAATCAATTGGTGCTCATTGGGCAAAAACTCGTGCATGGGTGGATCCAGCAAACGCACGGTAACCGGGTGCGGCGACATGGCTTCGAACAACTGTTGGAAGTCATCGCGTTGAATCGGGAACAGTTTGGCTAAAGCCGCCTCGCGTTCTTCGGTGTTGTGCGCCAGAATCATATCTACCACTAAGGGTAAACGGTCGGCGGCGTTAAACATGCGTTCGGTACGGCACAAACCGACACCTTTGGCGCCGTAGCTGACCGCCAGTCTCGCGGTTTCCGGCGTGTCGACATTGGCATGCACACGCAAGCGGGCTATGCTGTCGGCCCAGCCCAGCAAGGTTTTTAATTCCTCAGAGAATGAGGGCGGAATGGTTGGGATCCGGCCCAAATAGATATTACCGTTGCTGCCGTCTATGGTAATCAGGTCGCCTTCCTTGATATGGATGTCGCCGACGATAGCCAAGCGGGCGCGGACATCGACTTTGATGTCTTCAGCCCCAGCCACGCAGGCTTTACCCATGCCGCGCGCCACCACCGCAGCGTGCGAGGTTTTGCCGCCGCGGCTGGTCAAGACGCCTTGCGCGGCGAAGAAACCGTGGATGTCTTCCGGCTTGGTTTCTTCGCGTAGCAAAATCAAATCTTGGCCGGTTTTACCCAGTCGAACGGCGGTGTCCGCGTCGAATACGCAATGGCCGCACGCGGCGCCGGGCGAAGCCGGCAGGCCTTGGGCAATGGCTTTAACTTCGTGATTGGGAGCTAATTGCGGATGCAGCAATTGTTCCAGCATGTCGGGATTGATCCGTAGCAGCGCTTGTTCTTTGCTGATCAAGCCCTCCGCCACCATATCGATGGAGGTTTTCACCATCGCGGTCGCGTTCATTTTGCCGTTTCGGGTTTGCAAACAATACAGAATGCCGCGCTCTATGGTGTACTCGTAATCTTGCACTTCGTGATAATGTGCTTCCAGTTTATTGCGCAATTCCACAAGTTGCCGATATTGCTCGGGCATTTCCTTCGCCATTTCATGGACCGGTTTGGGGGTACGAATGCCGGCGACCACGTCTTCGCCTTGGGCGTTGACCAGGTATTCGCCGTACATCTCGTTGACACCTGTGCCGGGATTACGAGTGAAACCGACGCCGGTGGCGCAGTCGTCGCCCATATTGCCGAATACCATGGTGACGATATTGACGGCGGTGCCGTTGGCAATGTCCGGTGTGATGTGAAACTCGCGGCGGTAATCGACGGCACGTTTTCCCAGCCAGGAGTTAAATACCGCACGAATGGCAATTTCCAGTTGCTGGTAAACGTCTTCCGGAAACGGCCGGCCGGTTTCTTCATGCACCACAGTCAGGAATAGTTCGCTGATTTCCTGGAGTTGGTCGGCTGTCAACGCCACATCGGCTTTGATGCCGGCCGCACGCTTGACGTTGTTGAAATGCACGTCGAATTTTTCGTCGTCGATACCCAGCGCCACCTTGCCGAATAATTGGATGAAGCGGCGATAGGCATCGTAAGCAAAGCGCGGGTCGTCGGTCATTTCGATCAAGCCGGCCAGGGTTTGCTTGTTCAAACCTAAATTCAGAATGGTGTCCATCATGCCCGGCATCGAGATGGCCGAGCCGGAACGTACCGAAACCAGTAGCGGGTCGTTGGCGCCGCCAAACGATTTACCGCTCAGTTGCTCGATTTCGGCGATTTGCTGACGAACTTCATCCATCAGATCGACGGGTAACTGTTTGTTTTCCAGGTAAGTCAGACAGGTTTGGGTGGTGATGACAAAGCCCGGCGGTACGTTAAAGCCCATTTGCGTCATTTCGCACAGGTTTGCGCCTTTGCCGCCCAGTAATGCCTTGTTTTTGCCGTCGCCCGTATTGAATGAATAGCTGTATTTTGGAGTCATTATGGCCTTGTCGAAGTGTTGAAGTTAAATGATGGCTGCGGGAAACGCCTTGAGTAGCTTGTCGGCGTCTCGTGATGCCGGGTATTGCGGTTAGAATACCCCACTTTTTACCTATTTTTTTGAGTCATTACAAGTTACGCGCCATGGATAAATTTGATGTCATTATCGTCGGAGCCGGCGCGTCCGGCTTAATGTGCGCTATCGAAGCCGCCAAGCGCGGCCGGCGGGTGAAGGTAGTGGAACATGCCAACAAGCCGGGCAAAAAGATTCTGATGTCCGGTGGTGGCCGTTGCAATTTCACTAACTACAGCATAGCCCCGGAAAATTACATTTCCAATAACCCGCATTTTTGCAAGTCGGCGCTTAGCCGCTTCACGCAATGGGATTTTTTGAGCTTTATACAGCGCCACCAAATACCGTTTCACGAACGCCTGCACGGGCAATTGTTTTGCGATAACAGCGCCAAGGATATTCTGGATGCGCTGTTAAAAGAATGCGGGCAAGCTGGCGCGACGCTGGCGTTAAATTGTCGGGTGGAGCGATTGGAGAAACGCGACGACGGCGATTTTTTACTGCACACCAGTAGCGGTGCGATGTCTGCATCAGCCTTGGTCATTGCCAGCGGCGGCTTATCGATACCGAAAATGGGCGCCACGCCGTTTGGTTATAAAGTCGCGGAACAATTCGGCATCAAAGTTTGGCCGACCCGAGCCGGTTTGGTGCCGTTAACGCTGCAACCAGGCGATTCAGAGCGCTTTACTCCGCTGACCGGTATCGCCGTGCCTTGCCGGATAAGCAATCAACAGCAGTCGTTTAAAGAAAATATTTTATTCACCCATCGCGGTTTAAGCGGGCCGGCCATCCTGCAAATATCCTCGTATTGGCATCCCGGCGAAGCGCTGCATGTAGACTTATTGCCGGATATGGATCTGGCGGAGACATTGAAAGAAAAGCGGCGGCAAGGCAGCAAATTAAAAATCCAAAATTTACTGGCCGACTACTTACCCAAACGTTTGTTGCAAGCTCTATTGGACGAGCGGCAGTTGGATATAACCGTTGCCAATTGCGCGGACAAAGATCTGAACGTGATCGCGGAAAATCTGCACCACTGGACGATCAAGCCGAATGCTACCGAAGGCTATCGTACCGCCGAGGTAACCGTCGGTGGCGTAGACTGCGACGCGATTTCCTCGAAAACCATGCAGAGCTTGCAAGTGCCGGGGTTGTATTTTGTTGGGGAAGTGTTGGACGTCACCGGGTGGCTGGGCGGGTATAACTTTCAGTGGGCTTGGTCTTCGGGGTGGTGTGCCGGGCAATATGTTTGAGGGTAGCAGTACAATCAATTCAGCTTTTCCAACAATGCCGGTTTTACCTGCTCAAGCCAATCCAGAATCCGGGTTTTGGTAAGCTCGGGTTGGTTGTGGTGATCCAGCACCAGGCCGACAAATTTGCCATCGACTACAGAACTGGAGTGGGTAAAGTGATAGCCATCCGTGCTCCAGGCGCCGGTCACCTCGGCACCATAAGACCGAACGTGGTGATACAAATGAATTAATGAGCTGGCAAAGCGCGCGTAGTATTTTTGTTGGTTACCCAAACCAAACAGGGCAACCCGCTTTCCGGATAAATCCGCCTCATCCAGGCGGAATAAAAACTCTTCCCAGTTGCCTTCTTCGCTGCCGGTGGTTCTGCCGGGTATTTCGCCGACGCCGTAACTGGGCATTCCCAAAATCAAGGCTTTGTAACCAAGCAGTTCCGTTACTGTTGCTTGATTAACATTCACCGGTTCGCTGGCAATTTCGTCGCCCAAAACTCGGTACATGACCTGCGCCATCATCGCTATCATACCTTTCTCGGTGCCGTAGAAAATTCCAATCTTGTTCATTGTTAAATCTCCATCGAATTGTCTACAAGCAGCAAAGCAAAATTTAAACCATCAGTAATCTTGGGTTCTGAGTTCTCGCTAAGTGGGTAACTTCAACGCTTTGCGGTAGACTGCCCAGTGGAAAGGGGCGAAACAGTGACTAACGTATTTGGTTATCTTTGTAACAATGAAACAGACACTCTGTCCGTTGCTTACAAAATCTGACAGAAATGTTGCTGTGTTTGGCTGATGCATAACGCTTTTTCTGAATTAGACGGTTTTTTATCAACCAGCCGAACAATGGCTTGAACCTTTCTGGGTATAGGCGGTAATCGTTAATGGCTTAATCTTGAGATGGTTCATGGCACAAGCGGTTGGCCTAATCACATTCGCTGTGTGATAATCGAATTCAACTGCTAAGCTTCTGCTAACAGAAAACTGAGGAAACCATGTCAAACGATACTTTACTGGTCAGGCACAACGCCACCGGAAAAGAAGTTGAATATCCGTTGTTGAAGGGGTCTTTGGGTGCAGATACTGTCGATATTCGCTCTTTAAACAAAGATCTTGGGTGTTTTACTTACGATCCGGGCTTTATTGCCACGGCTGCTTGCAAAAGCAAAATTACATACATTGATGGTGATAACGGGATTTTGTTGTATCGCGGTTATCCTATCGAACAATTAGCGGAAAACTGCGAATTTACTGAAGTTGCCTATTTGCTGATGAACGGCGAACTGCCCAATGCGGAGCAGTTGCGCGACTTTAATGAAGAAGTCAGCGACAGAGCCATCATCCACGAAGCTTTGCGCAAATTCTTTGATGGTTTCCATTACGATGCCCACCCTATGGCGATGCTGGTGGGGGTGGTGGGGTCCTTGTCGGCGTTTTATCACAGCGATTTGAACATTAAAGATCCTGCCAGCCGCATGATCTGTGCGACCCGGCTGATAGGCAAGATGCCCACCATTGCCGCAGCGTCATACCGGCATTCCATCGGTCGACCCTTCGTATACCCCCGCATGGATCTGAGTTATTGCGAGAACTTCCTGAATATGATGTTCTCTCGTTCCTCGCAAAACTATATCGATCAAGAACATTACATCGATCCCAATCTGGTCCAAGCGCTGAATCTGTTGTTTATTTTGCATGCCGACCACGAGCAAAATGCCAGTACCTCGACGGTGCGCATGGCGGGCAGTACCGGCGCCAATCCTTATGCCTGCGTGGCAGCCGGCATCGCGGCGTTGTGGGGACCGGCTCACGGCGGCGCCAACGAAGCGGTTTTGAATATGTTGGCGCAAATCGGTAGCGTCGAAAACGTCCCCAAATATATCGCCAAAGCCAAGGATCACGACGACCCGTTCCGTTTAATGGGCTTTGGGCACCGGGTTTATAAAAACTTCGATCCGCGCGCTACCATCATCCGCAAAACCTGCTACGAGGTGTTGAGCAGAACCAACACCAACGATCCTCTGTTTGAACTGGCCTTGGCCTTGGAAGAATATGCGTTGAAAGACGAGTATTTCATCGAGAAAAAACTCTACCCCAATGTCGATTTCTATTCCGGCATTATCTATAAAGCCCTGCACATCCCCGTCGAAATGTTCACTGTGATGTTTGCGATAGCCCGAACCGCCGGCTGGATTTCACATTGGCTGGAGATGATGGAAGAGCCGGCGACGCCTATCAGCAGGCCGAGACAGTTATACGTCGGGCCGCCGCGCCGCGACTATACCGCTGTGAATAATCGCTAAATTATGCAGAAAATCGACATGAAGTCAGCACAAACCAATACGCAAGAACCGCCTGAGAACGCCAAGACAGAACCCGATAAGACGCCGTCTGCGGAGCAAGATCCCGCCATTCCGACAGAAATTAATGGCCCGAAAGGTCCGGAGCCTACTCGTTTTGGCGATTGGGAACGCAAAGGCCGTTGCGTCGATTTCTAACAAAAAATTATTTTTCAACTTTAAATACAGGGTAAATCATGTCAGCAAACAGACCACTTTCACCCCATCTGCAAGTTTATCGATTGCCCTTAACCGGCTTGGTGTCAATCACCCACCGCATGACCGGGGTGTTCCTTTCCATAGGCCTGGTGCTATTTGTCTATGTGCTGTTCGCCATTGCCGCCGGCGAAGGTGCGTATGGTGCCATGCAGGCCTTTATGTCCTACTGGTTGTTTAAACTGGTGTATTGGGGCTTTATTTATGCGTTATTTTTTCATTTGGTGCACGGTATTCGCCATTTGATTTGGGATTTTTGCAAAACCTTCGAACGCATGACACTGGACAAATATGCAGTTTACGAACTGATTGCTTCGGCGTCGTTGACATTGATTACCTTTGTGGTTTCTTAAAGGAGGGCTGGTTATGGATTACAAAGCAATATTGGAAAAAGCCGCCGATTTTTTCTCGGTACATAGCGGCTCGGGCCATTTCTGGTATCAGCGCGTCACGGCCGTGGCTTTGGTGCCCCTGTCGATCTGGCTGCTGGTGTTATTAAACAAAGCGTTGAACGCACCGTATGCGGATACCGTGGATTGGTTGTCTTCACCATTCAACACCCTGGCGATTATCGCCTGGACCGTGGCAGTGGTTTATCACGCCGCGTTGGGTGTGCAGGTCGTGATCGAAGATTATGTGTCGACTATTCCGGTAAGAAACTTGGCAATACGTGCCACCAATCTGATTTTTTTAGTTTTGGGTGTCGCGGCATTGCTCGCGATTATCATCATCTTTTTCGCAAGGTAACTCATGGCCTCAGCATATAACATCATCGAACACCAACATGACGTTGTGGTGGTTGGCGCCGGCGGGGCCGGTTTGCGGGCTACTTTTGGTATGGTGGAAAAAGGTCTGAAAACCGCCTGTATCAGTAAAGTGTTTCCTACCCGCAGTCACACCGTCGCTGCACAGGGTGGTATCAGCGCCGCGCTCGGCAATATGGGTGAGGATGACTGGCGTTTTCACATGTATGACACCGTAAAAGGTTCGGATTGGCTGGGCGATCAAGATGCGATCGAGTACATGTGCCGGGAAGCGATTCCTGCCATCATCGAGTTGGAACACTACGGCGTGCCGTTTTCCAGAACCGCAGAAGGTAAAATTTACCAGCGGGCTTTTGGTGGTATGTCTACGCATTACGGTAAAGGCCAAGCGCAAAGAACCTGCGCAGCAGCCGACGTAACCGGTCATGCCATTTTGCATACCCTTTACCAACAGGCTTTAAAACACAAAGCTGAATTCTTCGTCGAGTACATCGCGTTGGATTTGATCATGGAAGAGGGCGAGTGCCGCGGCGTCCTGGCCTGGTGCCTGGATGACGGTTCCATTCACCTGTTTCGCGGCCATCAAACGGTAATGGCAACCGGTGGCTACGGTCGTACCTTTCTATCGTGCACATCGGCGCACACGGTTACCGGCGACGGCAATGGCATGATCTTGAGAGCGGGTTTGCCTTTACAAGATATGGAGTTTGTGCAATTCCATCCAACAGGTATCTACGGTTCCGGCTGTTTGATGACCGAAGGCGCGCGCGGCGAGGGTGGTTATTTGACCAACTCCGAAGGCGAACACTTCATGGCTCGTTACGCCCCGCATGCCAAAGACTTGGCGTCTCGCGACGTAGTGAGCCGGGCGATTACGGTCGAGATTAACGAAGGACGCGGCATCGGTCCAAAGAAAGACCACGTACATTTGCATTTGGAGCATCTCGACCCGGCCATCATCCATGAGCGTTTGCCCGGCATCACCGAAACCGCCCGAATTTTTGCCGGTGTCGATGCGACGAAACAACCGATTCCGGTTTTACCGACCGTGCATTACAACATGGGCGGTATTCCGACCAATTACAAGGCCGAAGTGGTCACACTGAAAGACGGTAATCCCGATTATGTGGTTCCTGGCTTGATGGCGATCGGTGAAACCGCCTGTGTTTCGGTACATGGCGCCAATCGTTTAGGCTCTAACTCTTTATTGGATTTAGTGGTATTCGGTCGCGCGGCGGCGATTCGTTGCACTGAGCTGATCAAGCCCGGCATGCCGCATAAGCAGTTGGCAAAAGACGCCACGGATCAAGCATTATCGCGTTTCGATAAAATCCGCCATGCCAACGGTAGCCGTAAAACGGCGGAAATCCGCATGGATATGCAAACGACCATGCAGTCTAAGGCGGCGGTATTCAGAACTGAGGCCACGCTAAACCAGGGTATCAAGGCCATAGGCGAGATTGCTGCATCGTTTGATGATGTCAAAGTGGGTGATAAATCGCTGATTTGGAATACCGATCTGGTGGAAACCCTGGAGCTGGATAATTTGCTCGGCCAGGCTCAGGTTACTATTACTGCCGCCGGTAATCGTCAAGAAAGTCGCGGTGGCCATGCGCGTGAGGATTTCCCGAAACGCGATGACAAGAATTGGATGAAGCACACTCTGACCTGGCGGGAAGGCAATAAAGTCAAAATCTACTACCGCCCCGTCCACCTGTATACGCTTACCGACGAAGTCGAAGTCGTTGCGCCTAAAGAGAGGGTTTACTAATGGTTGAATTTACACTACCCAAAAACTCGGTGATTAAAAAGGGTAAAACCTATAAAGCCGAGGGCGCTACCAACGTCCGCCATTTTGAAGTTTATCGCTGGGATCCGGATTCTGGGGAAAATCCGCGCATCGACACCTATGAGATCGATACGGACCAATGCGGACCGATGGTGCTGGATGCGATTCTGAAAATTAAAAATGAAATCGACAGCAGTCTGACCTTTCGTCGCTCCTGCCGTGAGGGTGTTTGCGGCTCGTGCGCGATGAACATCAACGGTAAGAATACGCTGGCCTGTACCAAAGCGATTAGTGACTATAAAGGTACCGTGAAAATATTCCCGTTGCCGCATATGTCGGTGGTCAAAGATTTGGTCGCAGATATGACGCATTTCTTCGAACAATATACGTCGATAAAACCCTGGTTAACTGCTGAATCAGAAGCGCCTGCCGAAACCGAACGCCTGCAAAGCAGGGAAGATCGCGCCAAGCTCGATGGTCTCTACGAATGCGTGCTTTGCGCATGTTGTTCAACCAGTTGCCCAAGTTATTGGTGGAATAGCGATAAATATCTCGGCCCGGCAATCCTGTTGCAAGCCTATCGTTGGTTAGCCGATAGCCGCGATGAAAACGATAAAGAACGTTTGGACGAACTCGATGAGTCGTTTAAATTGTATCGCTGCCACACCATTATGAATTGCACGGATACTTGTCCAAAAGGACTTAACCCCGCCAAGGCGATTGCGGAAATCAAGAAGCTCTTGGTGGAACGCGACCATCTGTGAGCGAAAACATCAATAAGCTGCGCTGGCGTTGCCGGCGCGGTACCCTTGAGCTGGATTTGATGCTTGTCAGGTACTTAGAACATCGTTACCTCTTCGCCGACACTACGGAACAGCAAACGTTTTTGCAAATGTTGGAACTTGAAGACACTGAACTGATGCGATACTTGATGGGTGAACAATTGCCGAGCGAAGATAATATGAAAAGCTTGGTCTTGGTAATCAGAACTTTGCCGGTTTAAGTTTTGCTAAAATCTGGCTGCATAAGCGATGCTTCCCTCCATACAAAATGATCTAACGTATTAAAAAACTTCAAATAAACTCTCCTTTACGTATCTTGCGGCAGATAAAGTCCCAAGATTGTTCAAAAGTCATTTAAAACCTATTTGGAATGAAAAAGAGCGACTTCAATTATCAGTTGCCGGAGCAACTTATTGCCCAGTATCCGCTGCCGGAACGGAGTGCCAGTCGATTGTTGCGTCTGGATAGACAAAGTGCGGCAATTGCAGACTGTCAGTTTGCCGATTTTGTCGACATGATAAGCAGCAACGATTTATTGGTTTTTAACAATACCAAAGTCATGCCTGCTCGCTTGTTCGCGCATAAGTCAAGCGGCGGTAAAGTCGAAATGTTGATCGAGCGAATCGAGGATACTCACACAGCGCTTGCTCATGTTAAAGCAAGTAAGTCGCCAAAGACCGATGCCTTGTTGAGCTTGGAGAATGGCGCGGTATGCAGGGTTATGGGTAGACATAACGATTTATTCAGGCTGCGGTTTGAAACGGAAGCCGGCTTGTTGGCGCTATTGGACGAAGTAGGGCATATTCCGCTGCCGCCTTATATTAGCCGTGTTGACGAAGCAAGTGATTTGGATCGTTACCAAACGGTATTTGCCGAGCAACTGGGCGCGGTGGCTGCACCTACAGCCGGGTTACATTTCGATCAGCCAACTATGGATCGCTTAGATCAAAAAGGCGTAGCGCGCAGTTTTGTAACTTTGCATGTCGGCAGCGGCACATTTCGTCCTGTGCGGGTCGAGGATCTATCCGAACACGTGATGCACAAGGAGTTTTATAGCATCTCGCAAGATTGTGTAGATGCAGTTAATCAGGCGAGGGCCAGGGGAGGCAGAGTTGTGGCTATAGGTACCACTGCGGTAAGAGCTTTGGAGTCAGCCTCACATAGTGGCGTATTGCAGGCTGGATGCGGCGATACTGACTTATTTATAACGCCGGGTTATTCGTTCAAATCTGTAGATGCGTTGCTGACCAACTTTCATTTGCCGGAGTCGACGTTGTTAGTGTTGGTTTCGGCATTCGCGGGCTATGACGCAGTCATGAACGCTTATCGCCATGCTATTGAGCAACGCTATCGATTTTTCAGCTATGGCGATGCGATGCTGGTTATTTAAGGATTTTCTGAGCGAAGATTCTATCTGCTCCAGCATGTTGAGGCATCTAATGTTGCGCTCGCTACGGTTTTGCTGCCGGTATTGTCTATTAATAAGGTACCGCATTTGTCACTGGCTTGGGCTCCGGTCGGAACCGCGCTCAAGGTATAGCTACTAGCACTGGCGCCACTAATAGTTACCGTGTAAAAGCCGGCGGTTTCTGTTGGGATCGTATAGATCGATGGTGTCCCGGTATCGCCGGTTGACGATCCACAACCGGTTACCGCAGTTCCTCCCGCAGCGGCGTCACAAAAGGTATTGGCTTCCGTAAAACGTCGCTCCATGGCATTGGTTAGTCCGAGCAATACGCCTTTGACATCCGCTCTTCGCGATTTGCGTACACTCTCTTGATAGCCAGGTATCGCGACGCCTGCAAGTATGCCGATGATCGCCACTGTAACCATTAACTCTATAAGAGTTACGCCTTGTTGTGTTTTGTTCATTTTAATTTTGACCGGTTTGGGTTTTATCGTTTATTGAAATATGTAAGCCTGTTATCGCATATCGGTTTAATTCAGTGAATACACGCAAGTTCACGGCTAAACCCAGATTCCCCAAAAGTCACAGGCATTAAATTCTTAGTATCAGACTAATTCCAAAATAAGTTCTCAACAACTGAGCTATTTATCTCAATTGGCGCCAAGAAGTTCTTTTGCCGCCACCACCTCCTCCGCCAGGGGTAGTTGGGGCATTTTTAAAAATCATTTTGTCCAGACCATCGCTACCGGATCCGATACCAATATTCTCAACAAGACTAAGATTTTTATGTATGCCAATGCCCATGTCAAAACCAGTAGCAGCAACTAATTTGCCATCAATTAGCATAAGATCGTTTATATCAGCTTTACTATCATTACCGAATAAATCGAAAGAGGCTGTAGCGGGGCGTTTACCTGTAATTGCCTCCACAGTCATGACGCGGCTCACACCGCCACCCGAGCAAGGATCAGCACTCGGAATCATTGTCGAGAAAATCACTAAATCTTGATACAGAACCGCTGGACTAACGACTCTTTCACCTTGAGCGATATTCGTGGGCTTAAGGAGGTTCATAGCCCAGCCTTTTTTAAGATTGGCTGCACTGCAAGTGGCGGTGGGCGTATCGTCGTCCGTTGATGGAATGGTTGCCACCGAGTAACACACAGTATTTCTAGAGCTTACCCGTACCACGCCTGTTTCCTCTACGCCGGCAGAGTTTTTGGGGTTACCCTCATATGTGATAGTTTGCTCTTGTAGTTTCGCTCTGTCGGTGATTGCCCCAGAGTTGTCATCCCACAGGCCGTAAAAAGACTGAACCTGTGGACTCGTCGGTATGACGTTGTCAGTAGTCTCAAAATATTTGCCTGTACCAAAATACACCATAATGCCACCGGTTTGCTCTGAGCCAACTGCACCAACACTAGGTTTTCCGGTAATCGGTTGACGGTTTGCCGATGTGCATGACGTGCCTGTTGTGGTGCAGGCGACGAATAGTGGCGCGCCACTATTAGCAATAGTCCAACTAGTTGCGGAGGTCGTGCCTACGTTGAATTTCCAAAGGTTTCCGTAGAGATCGCCGGCGTATATGGTGTCTACAATTGTGTCCCCGTCAGTATCAACCGCCTTTGGTGATGACAGACCATTTTTTTGCGCGGCGTCACCGACTCCGGTATCAAATTTTTTGATTAACGCGCCTGTCTTGGCATTCAATACAAACAACACTGCCTTACCCGCGTCGCTGTTATAGCCATTCGCAACGATAACGGCCCATGTGCCGTCTTTCATTCTAGCGATAGCGGGTTGACCTATTGTATAGCCTAGGTCATTGTCATCCGTGCTAGTGAACTCCCATAAAACGCTGTTGGCGCCAAACGTATCCGGATTAGTGATGTCGAGAGCGAATGCGGCTCTGCCCCCGGCCCCCGTGACACCTGCGAGAAGGGTATGCCAGCTCGAATCGTAATACACGTCGCCAAAGCTTGACATGCCGTCAATAAAATACTGATGGGCATAAGTGAGCGATGTCAACTTGCTTAATTCCGGAAATAACGCATTCGGGACATAAGCAAAAATCTCTGTGCCGCCAGTGGTGATCGAGCCGGAGTTCTTTTTAGCGTCGAACCCATGTAGCATGCCGTCATTGGCACCTACGTAAATCATGGGTCTGCGATTTTGGTAACTCGTACTGGCCCGAAATGAAGTGTAGTCGCTACCTTCTGCTCCGGGTAGTGAACTGTATCCGAAGTCATCGGTTCCAACATAGATGGGGTCGGAGTTTACGATGTCACCGAGCTTGTTGGTAGCAATTGTGGCATTCGCTAGATCCGTGTTGTTTTCTAGGAAAGTGCCGTCAAATTTCTTGATTCTGTTTCTAAAGTTTCCGGTACCCAAGCGCTGTTCGTTTGTGTTATCCCCGCGTAACCAATTGAGCCGTAACTCACCTTTGCCGTCAGCAGTACCCGATATTTGGTTTAAATAGTCCTGCTGCGAACTGCCTGTTGGCGCGGTGGTTAAGTTTGCCCATCGAAACTCTATACCCCGTGGAGCACTGGTTAACGTTGGGTTGAGAGTGTAAATTTTGCGGCTACTTGGTGTCGGTAACTTTGTGGCAGCGTCCCAGTTGAGATTGTTTGTTTCCAATGCGCCAGTAGTGTCATTGATCGGGATCGCCAACAAATGTCCGCTCCAGTCTCTTGGATCGAATTTGGCTTGATAAACCAATGTCCCGGTATTTAATTTTGCGGTATTGGCGGCTACCGCAGAGGAAGAACTGACGTTGCTGAGTATTTTGGCAAAAGCTTTTCCTAATTGCTCGGAGAGTTTACCTGCATTGGTTACCAGAAAATAACCGTCAGGAGTACCATTTTTATCTTCGTCCCATTCATTTTGGTCAAGAATGTTGTCTTTGTTTTTGTCGTTTACGCCCCATTTTGCCGCGTACCAAAGCGGGTCATGTTTAATAAAGCTGGCTGACGTGGTGGTGCCCACGTTAAATGTTCTGGATGCCGTGAGTGGTAAAGAGACGCCATCGGCCCAAGTGCCACCAGGAAACTGACCTGGAGGTGTATCAAGAAAATAATCTTTATCATTTTCTCCGGCATCGGGTTTGTCACGTACTTCCAGGTAAACGCCGTCCTTGGTGGTACCGGAAATAACGTAACCCATGTGCTGGGTTATGCCGCCCGCGGCATAGGTTGAATTCAGATCGACCACTACTTGGTTTGATGCATTGACCGTAAACGTGTATTCCACAATCGCATCCATATCGTGATCGGCAGCTTGCTCGACGTCTTCGTAATTTATACGGAATTTTCCGTACGGGCGTCCTCCGTTAATCGCGGCATCTTTATTGCCTGGAGTAACACCCGAGACAGGTTCTACCGTGTTGACAATCTTTTCCACGTAAAAGTCTACGATCTGATTGGTGGGCTGAAAGCTGGTTGAGGACTGGGAGATGCTAGAGCCCGCTACGGATTTTGCGAAGGGTACCAAGGTTACTATCTTGCCGTTGACCGGTATTTCGATTCTGGGGAGCGGCGAAGCTAATGCCACTGCCAACGTATCAGTTTTCTGATCGCCGGTAGCGGCGTTTAGGTCGGTTTGTCTGCCGTACAAAGCAATGCTACCGGCATAAAAGCCACCTAATTTGGTGGGTTCTTCCGGAGCGAGGCCACGGATATTTTTAAAGCTGTTTGCCGATTTTGCCGTGGGGGCTCCGTCGCTGAGAATCCCCGATTGACCGATAAAAATATTGCTCGATTCGGATTCGTTACCCCAAATTGTATCGGCTAGAGTCGATACATTCAGACCAGACAAATCACCTGAGAACGACGAGTCAAAATAGCTGCCGGGTAACTGATTGGTATCGTAGGATGCGTTTATATCGCTTATAACCAGTTGCATTGGCTTCGCACAGCTCAGATATTTACCGCCTGTATTTGAATATGGATCAAGCCAAGTTGGCAAAGGCAATCCTAGTGTTGCATCAGGGGTATCCGTGGCTGTTATGGAGTAGGCTGAGGTGGGGGCTGCTTTACCAGCAAAATAGCGTAAACCCTCGTACATCATTTCCGCTATAGGGTTACCCCATTCGGCTGCTTCACCTTCCGTTATTGCGCGCGTGGTAATCCACCCAGAAGCGTAAGCGTGATCCGAGTAGTTGAAGGTGTTGATACGTAGGTTGTTGATTGTCTTGACGATACCGTTGGTTGTCGTAAATATGCCTGTAGTAGGGTCTACTTCGTTGGTGAAAGATTCTATGTTTTTCCTGAGTACGCCGCCCGAGATGTTCTTTTTATAAGAACCGGTCAGCAAGCCAAATGCCATCGAGTCATTTTCGCCATAGGTGTGTAGCAACCCTGTGGGTTTATAGGTTGTGGTTGATCCACTTTTGTAGGCTTTGCAGTTGGCTTCCAATTTGCCGGTTTCGCAGACGTTAACATTGACACTGTAGTCGGTGATGCTAGAGGCGGTATTCGAGGTGTCCCAGCGCAATACGAAGCTGTCGTCGCCGTAAGCCTCCTCGTGGTGGTATTCAATATCGTAAGCGACACCAGCGGTGAGATGAATAGTGCCATTATTAGTATTGCAATTGCAGACGCCATGGCCTCCGTAATATCCTGCCACTACCGTACCGTTAATCAATACTTCTACTGCATCGTCGCCATCTACCGAAAACTTGTAATTGAGACTGGCAGGAACAGTGATTTTTCCTTTTACAACGGTTAAATAACGTTCGGTACGTTCAGGATTACCATTGGCCTCCAGTCTAGTCATATTGTCAGTGTGGCGTAAGTTACCGGTGGTGCCGTAATTAGTAACAAATGTTGCATACTCCGCAGCGCTCGATGGATGGGCGGGAGCAGTATCTCCGGTTCTATAAGTTTTTCTCACCAAATTGCTGAATACTATATCGGGAACTACCGACCAGTTAGAGCTACCCGTGGTTGCACAGGCTGTACGGCTGCCGTTATCGCAATCGCTACCGGCCACGGGCCGTTCGATGGAAAGCCATTCCCAAACGCGGTAGGAAGTATTATTTAAGACGCGCATCAAGGGTTGGCCGGTGTAACTTAAGGACACATTTGCAAATAGGTGGCTTTTCCCCGTAGCGGGCTCGGCCAACGGTGTGTAGTCTGAGATAAGGTATCCCGGGTTATTGCTAGGATTGTATTCCTTACCCCATGAATGGGCATCTTGAGGGATAAATGAGCGTTTGAGTACGGTCTTCGAGGTGGTGTCGTCGCCTCGGTAACCGCCATATAGTACCTTGCGGAGAGCGTCAATACGCGCGGTTGTAATGTAGTTAAGAAAATCACCGCTCCAGTCGCCGTCCACCGATGAACAGGTTTTATCAGTAGCTGATGGTGTTTTTGCTTTCGGTGTAAAGTATCCTCCGTCGCTGTCCACGTAATCGTAACAACGATGCGAGTCGAAATACCCGAAGTAATCGATGCTTGGTTTATAGCCAACGTCAATTAATCCATCGCCGTTGAGGTCAGAGGCATCGTTATAAGCTTCGTAATAAAGCTTGTGGTCGCGGCCCATGGTCAGCATGACGATAGGTGGAACGCTGGAGGTTAGAAATAAAGGTTGTTGAGAAATACCTGCAGAAGCGTTGAAGCTTGCTAGCAATGTCTGAGACAGAATCAGCAAAAAAAAGGCTTTTACTTGGCGTTGCTTAGTTTTCATGATTTTGCCCTCTGCGTGTTTCTGTCTGAAATCAACATAGTCGTACGACTCACTAAATTTGGTAAATAGACTGGAGCATGACGATAGTGTCCGCTGTGCCGCCGGTTGCTCTGGCGGTAATTCGATAGTTATGCTTTCCGGGACATGCTGCAGGTGCGGGCAAGCAGCCCAAGTCTTCGATTATGTAACGAGGATTAGCGCTGAGGTTTGACAAAACGCCCGTAAAAGCACCGAATCATTGTCGTCCCAACTTATGCTGTCCCAAACTTCCGACGTTTCCGCTGTTGCGCTATTGCAATCGTTATCGCGCGGATTGAATCTCCCGGCAGCTTTACTGCAGGTGTAGGCATGGGTATTTAGCCAAGTTTCCCCCGCTTGCAAGGCGGACTCCGCCGCTTGAAAGGCAAGATTACGGTCACGCATATTGCCGGCCATTTTTTCTTCCAGACTGGTGACATTGGTGCCGGTCACGCCAATGATCGTCAGAAGCATCAGCATGATTAAGGCGACGACTAGCACTGCGCCAGTTTGTTTTATTTTCGACTTATTCATGGTGCCACCTATTGCAGCCGATTACGTACTGCAAGCGTCGCGTTGAACACGCGGCGAATTCGCCGGTCACCAGGGTTAACGCCGGTGGCGCCGTTGTAATCGTAAGTGAGGGTTTGCGAGGCCAGATTCTCGCTGGTGCGCGCCAAGAGTGAGATACGCACGCTGGCGACATCGGTGATATCGGTGACGTTAGCTGCGGTTTTATATTGGTTGGCTACACCGTCGGCATCAGTATCTTCACCATATAGAATTTGCAGGTTTTCGATGCCATCGAGTATTTCAACTGGATTGCTGCTGCTACTTGCAGCCTTGGTATTGTCGTATCGCCAAAGAGCCGGTTCTCCGCTTGCGCCTGGACGGATGAAATAGCTGTATGCGCGGTAAGCAAAGACTTCCGAGCTGGTTTTGTAGCACGGTGGGGAAGCACAAGTCGCGGGCAAAGAGACCGCAT
Source organism: Methylomonas sp. Kb3 (assembly GCF_002834115.1). Lineage (NCBI taxonomy): Bacteria > Pseudomonadati > Pseudomonadota > Gammaproteobacteria > Methylococcales > Methylococcaceae > Methylomonas > Methylomonas sp. Kb3. The sequence continues at coordinate 204,587 of NZ_PIZT01000002.1, forward strand.
TGTGCTTAATCAGTGTCGAGGTAGTGCCTGTGGTGGCCCGGAAAAGGTCGGCGTTGCTACAGCTGGATATTAAAACCGGATCACCATCAACTATGCCGCAAGTATTGGAACTGGAAATTTGTATATCCGAGCTTGCGCTTGCCATATCTGCTGACAAATAACCGCCGCAACTTTCACCGAAAACTACTGTTATCACATCGGTGCCAGGGGTAATCGGCGTAGCTAAACCTGACAAGGCGCTTGGCAAGGCTGGGGACCAAGTGGTCGTTACCGGCGATGCCTCACTGCCGTTGTAGCCGACTATGATAGTGGCTGGTGTTGGCGACGATATAGCTGGCGCAACAACGGGCGAGGTAATTGCGGTTGTGGCAGTATTGGTGGGTGTTAAATCGGTTATGGATATACAGCCTTGAAAACCGCTTAAGCGTAAGTCTTTGCTGAGTATTTCCAACGCATAACGGCTGTTTTCTTGTAAACGGGATAAGCCTTCCTGCATCCCGTAAGTCTGCTTCGCGTTAACGAAAATCTTGATTACCCCACCTAATAGGAATGCGCCCAGAAGCAGCGCAATCATAATTTCTATGAGAGTCATGCCTGTTTGCAGGAAATAGGTCTGATTTTTTTTCATGGCTGGAAACTCATTACAAACCGTTGCGTCGCCGCCCCATCGTGGTCGTCATCCCACCAAATTTTTACCGCATACGCATCGCCGATCCCGTCGCAGTTGTGTGCGGATTTTGAATTTCCGTCCCCCGGGGTTTTGTCCTTACAAACAACACCTTCGCCGCTAGGTAATTGACTTCTTAGTTGGTCGTTCCATTGTTTTAAATCGTAACCAGCCATTTGTGCCGGTGTGCAAGTGTTTGCTAAGCAATCGTTATTCGTTTCTGCTTGGTTATCGTAGTTACCCACTGCGTTTGCTCGTACTCGGTCGGCTATATCGTAAGCAAGCAAAGTAGCCTGTGAGCGAAAATATGCACTTTGATTGTTCCGCAGGCTTGTGGATTGCAAGCCCGCCAAACCCAGCAAGCCCAGGGCAAGTATCACCACGGCGATCAAGACTTCTATTAATGTGAAACCGTTGGTTGTTTTCATCGGTAACTAAAATGGGGGTAAGCAGGAGGTGATATTCGAGGCGGTGCTTGCGACCGTGTCCTTGTTTGGTATGCCATCGTTGTTTGCATCGAGGCCCATGCGCAATCGACCGATAGGGCTAACGATTATCAGCCTAGAGGTGTTTGCTTCGGGGACGTTATTGCCGTCGCTGTTGTTGCAGATTACAAAGCTACCTCCACCATTACTTTGTCCAGAAGAACTAAAATTAATGAAGTCTGAAAAACTATTGCCTCGCAAGGTATAAGAAGCGCTTAGTGCCGCATAAGTTTTGAGAAGCACATCGTCGCCTGTGTCGAACTCGCCATTGTCATTTGCGTCCGTGAAAACATCCCAGCCTTGCTCCCAATTCGCTGAAGCCCAGGCGGTCTTGTTCTTATTAGTCGATGATTTGTCGTCAATTTTGCGCACAGTCACCGATACGCCACGTTTTACCGCTTCGCTTCGCGCTAAATTCAACGCGGTGACTAATTCGTTGGCTGATGTGGTTAAGCGGTTATTGCTGATAATCGAAGTGAAGCTTGGAATTGCAATACCCACCAGAACGCCGGCGATAGCGATGGTCACCATCAGCTCAACCAGTGTGAATCCTTTAGATGTTTCGGTGAATAATTTTTGCATAATTTATTTGATTGTGACTCAGGTAGTTGGGCGCAAATGAACTCGAACTCTGTTGCTGTTATTTGCCGCTCCGGCCTATGAAAAGTGCATTTCTACTCTGGGAACAGGGAAGCGTTGGCTCGTCAAAATCGAATTTGAAGATAGCACAGGATTCAACAAAGTTATGCGAGTTAAACCACAATCGCAATGTGAGTGTTTACAGATTTTCGCCAAAATGGCGGTCCCTGCAACGAAGCGTCTTAGATTTTTAAAATGAGTGTTTTTCGGCAAGATCAGCTTTCTCTAACTACAATCTTGGCTGAGCTTAGCTACAATCTGAGCAATGTAAAATTCTAATCAGGTGAACTGGCAATCGCAGTTTGTGCTGATTTAACAGTTTTAAATTATGTTCGATAAATTTTGAGGAGAAAATTGTGGCAACAATTCTTGCTGTAGACGATTCCGCATCAATGAGGCAGATGGTGGCGTTTACCTTAAAAGGCGCCGGTTATAACGTGGTAGAAGCGGTTGATGGAGCGGATGCCTTGAATAAAGCGAAAGCGCAAGCTTTTGATTGCGTCGTTACTGATGTCAATATGCCAAACAAGGACGGAATTGAGTTGATTAGAGACTTACGCGCTTTACCAAACTACAAGTTTACGCCGATGTTGATGCTGACCACTGAAGCGGGAGCGGATAAAAAGCAGCAGGGCAAAGATGCCGGTGCAACGGGCTGGATAGTGAAGCCATTCAATCCCGACCAACTCTTGAAAACGATCAAAAAAGTGATGGGCTAAGTATCCGCCTCTTCAGAGACATCAGCACCGGGTAATTCTATGTCAATCGATATGGCGCAATTTCATCAGGTTTTTTTCGAAGAGAGTTTCGAAGGACTTGACGCGATGGAATCGGGATTGCTCAACCTTGATTTGGGGGATGTTAACGTCGAAGACATCAACACCATTTTCCGCGCCGCGCATTCGATCAAAGGCGGTAGCGGAACTTTCGGTTTTACCGCGGTTTCCGACTTTACCCATGTCATGGAGACCTTGCTTGATGAAATGCGCGACGGCCGCAGAAAGATCACGCAACCGGCGGTTGATGTATTGTTGGGGTCAGTCGATTGTTTGAGAGATATGCTGCAATCGATACAAAACGGCAGTGAAGTGGATCAGTCTGATGTCGCTGAGCATAAATTAGCATTGGATAACGAGCTAAATAATACAGTGCCCAGTTCCCCTGCAGGGAGACACGCTCCGGACATTTCGGCGTCAAAAAGTGCTGCGGATTTGCCGGCTGAAGAAGCTGAACAAATCGCCGGCTGGGTGATAGCCTTCAGCCCGCATTTACATTTGTTGAAGACCGGTAACGAACCGGTACGGATGTTCAGGGAGTTGGCAGCCCTGGGCCAATTGACGACAACCGTTGATTTACAAGGTGTACCCGATCTTTACGATTTGGATCCGGAAGAGTGTCATTTGTCCTGGAAATTGCGTGTTTTGGGCGATATTCCGGAGGCGGAAATTGACGAGATTTTCGATTGGGTCGAGGACGATTGCGATTTGGCTAAACAACCGATCTACAAAACGTCCACAGGTTCTGCGCAAGCCCAGGTCTCAGCAGACATCGCTATAACGCCCGTTACAAACAGCGTTCATAGAGACATCAGCCCTGAGTTTGCAAGTACCGGAGAATCTGAGTCGAATACGCTGGAGCGTAAAAACGGCAAAAAAGAGGAAGCAAAAGCCGCACCGAAAGGTTCAAGTTCCATTCGCGTGGATACCAGCAAAATCGATACCTTGATTAACATGGTAGGGGAGTTGGTCATTACGCAATCCATGCTCAGCTTATTAGGCGAACATTTCGAACTGAATAAACTTGATCAATTGAAAAACGGACTTTCTCAGCTAGAGCGGCATACCCGCGAACTGCAGGAAAGTGTGATGAACATTCGCATGCTGCCTATCAGTTTCGTGTTTAGCCGTTTCCCACGGCTGGCGCATGATATCAGCAGCAAACTAGGTAAAAAAATCGAACTTAAATTGGTGGGTGAACACACCGAAGTGGATAAGACCGTCGTCGAACTGCTCAGTGATCCCTTGGTTCACTTAGTCAGAAACAGCTTGGATCATGGCATTGAAATGCCCGATGTCAGGCTCGCGGCCGGCAAACCCGAGACGGGTACGGTTACCCTTGAAGCCTATCATCGCGGCGGCAACATCGTGATTGAAGTGACTGACGATGGTAAAGGCCTCGACAAAGATAAATTAAGGGCCAAAGCCATTGAAAAAGGTTTGATCGATCCCGATGCGATCTTAAGCGATAAGCAAACATACGAGCTGATTTTTATGCCGGGGTTTTCTACGGCCGAAAAGCTTACCGATATTTCGGGTCGCGGGGTGGGTATGGATGTGGTGCGACGTAATATCCAGGCTTTGGGCGGCAACATAGAAATCCTTTCCGAGTTAGGCAAAGGGTCCACCATTTCCATTCATCTCCCGCTGACTCTGGCTATCCTGGATGGTCAGTCGATTGCGGTTGGCGACGAAACCTACATATTACCCTTGGGTTCTATTATCGAGTCACTCCACGTCAAGGAAGACAGGCTCAATCGAGTAGCGGGCAAAGGGGAAACTTTCCTGTTACGCGGCCAATATCTGCCGATTATCAGAATGCATCAAATTTTTAACGTACCCACCGCGAAAACCACCAAGCTAACCGAAGGTTTAATTGTGGTTGTCGAAGGGCAAGGGTTGCGTTGCGGATTGTTCGTCGATGATCTGCTTGGGCAGCAGCAAGTGGTCATCAAGTCGCTCGAGGCGAATTATCGACGGATTGACGGGGTATCCGGCGCAACTATTCTGGGCGATGGTTCGGTGGCACTGATTCTTGATATCCCCGGTCTCGTGCGTTTAGCCAATCAATAAACCTAACCTAAAGCGTGTCATGTCGGAAATAATCGAACTCAGCAGCACTGACCAGCAAGATGCAAAGCGGTTGGATACTAGTTTGCAGTTTTTAAGCTTTACCTTGGGCCAGGAAGAATATGGGGTAGATATTCTGCGAGTTCAGGAGATTCGCAGTTGGGAGCCGGTATCGCGAATTCCTAATGTGCCGGCTTATGAAAAAGGTGTGGTCAATCTGCGCGGTGCGATAGTGCCTATCATAGATTTACGCGAGCGATTTCAACTGGGACACAGTGATTATTCGCCTTTGACGGTCGTTGTGGTCTTGCAAGCGCACATGGCCGATAAAACCAGGATCATCGGGGTCGTGGTGGATTCAGTTTCAGACGTTGTCGATGTCAATAAAAAAAGTATCCAAAGCGCGCCGAATTTTGGTGCAAAAGTCAGTACTGAATTTATCAATGGCCTGGTTTCAGTAAATGGCCGAATGGTGATGCTGTTGGATGTAGATAAATTATTAAAACTTGATGGCCTGGATGGTGAAGATGAAAGTTAAAAAAAGAGCTGTTTATGGCTGGGTTGTAATGGAGGATATGCAATGAAACTCAATCACCCTGTGACTGATCGCGAAGTCTTAATGAAGCCAGGCACCATTTTGGTCACGCGCACCAATTTAAAAGGCATTATTACCTATGCAAACGACGCTTTTATTGAGATTAGCGGCTTTAGCAAGGATGAACTTGTGGGGGCCAATCATAATATGGTTCGTCATCCTGACATGCCGCCGGCGGCATTTGAAGATTTATGGAATTGTTTGAAGGCTGGGCGCCCGTGGACCGCACCCGTCAAAAATAGGACCAAGACCGGAGATTATTATTGGGTGGAAGCAAACGTAACGCCGGTGTTCAAGAATGGCAAAGTGCAGGAATACCTGTCGGTTCGTTACGCGCCATCCCGGGAACAAATCCAACAAGCCGAATCTTTGTATGAAAAACTAAATGCCAATAAAGCCACAATACGGCCGACGGGGATTAATGCGCTCATCAAGAAATTACTGGAATTGGGCTTGTGGAAAAAAGTGGGGATTATCTATCTGATCTTTTTGTTGCCGACGATCAATTCCATTTACGATCACTATATCGAACAAAAATACCCGGAGATGTTCCTGTTTTTGGGCTTGGCCGGATTTGCCTCAATATTGGGATATTCGGTGATTCGCAGTGTTGTAAAGGCTCTAGAGAATTCGATACGTATTTCTTATCGGATGGCGGATGAACAATTCCGGAATACTATAGATTTGGACCGTGGTGATGAAATCGGCGATTTCTATCGGGCCTTATACGGCATGCAAGTTAAATTGAATTCCGATTTGGCTTATTCCAAACAGGTAGCGTCGGAAGCGATGCGCATCAAACAGGCGCTCGACAATGTGCAGTCCTGTGTCATGGTGGCTAACAACGATTTAGACATCATCTACATGAACAAGACAGTAACCGATATGTTCCAAAATGCGGAAGCAGACATTCGCAAGCAGTTGCCTGACTTCAATGCCAGCAAACTGATGGGCGCCAACATCGATCAATTCCATAAAAAACCAGCTCACCAACGAGGCCTGTTGGCAAACCTATCCAGCACATTTAGTTCAGCGTTGGTGATTGGCGGCAGACACATGAATATCGTTGCCAATCCGGTTAAGAACGACGAAAACGAGCGTATCGGCATCGTGGTCGAGTGGTTGGATAGAACGCATGAAGTAAAAATCGAGCAGGAAATTGCCAGCATTGTGGAAGCTGTCAAAGTGGGTGAGTTGTCCAGCCGGATTGAGATGGCCGACAAACAAGGCTTTTTTGAGACGCTCAGCGAAGGCATCAACGAACTGACCGATGTGATCGAAAATGTATTCAGAGATGTTGGCAGTACCATGCAAAGTATGGCTTCTGGAGATTTGACCAATCGAATCACCAGTGATTACCAAGGGGTTTATTTAAACTGCAAAAACGATATTAATACCACCATCGATAAGCTGAACGAAATTTTCGGCCAGGTTAGCGAGTCTGCTCATTTTATTAACAACTCGTCCCAAGAAATTGCCAGCGGTAATAACAATCTATCGCAACGCGCCGAGCAACAGGCTGCGAATTTGCAGCAAACTGCCGCCAGCATGGAAGAGTTGACCAGTACTGTAAAAAATAACGCCGATAACGCTCAGCAAGCTAACGCAGTGGCCAATAACGCCAGAGAATTGGCTGAAAAAGGCGGGAATGTCGTCAAGGCGGCGGTTTCCGCCATGCAGGAAATCAACGAGAGCAGTAATAAAATCGCTGACATCATTAGCGTGATTGATGAAATTGCCTTCCAAACCAATTTGTTGGCTTTGAATGCCTCAGTGGAAGCAGCCAGAGCAGGCGAGCAAGGTAGAGGCTTTTCCGTTGTTGCCACAGAGGTGAGAAATCTGGCGCAACGCAGTGCTACTGCGGCCAGGGAGAGTAAAGAGCTGATTCAAACCAGTGTGCAAAAAGTCAGAGCAGGTACCGAGTTTGTGAACGAAACCGGTAAAGCTTTGAACGAAATTGTGGCAGGTGTGCAGAAGGTGGGGGATATCGTCGCCCAGATTGCCGATGCAAGTATTGAGCAGTCTGCGGGTATAGGGCAGGTGAATCAGGCTGTTGCGCAAATGGACGAAATCACCCAACAAAACGCGGCCTTAGCCGAAGAAGCATCTGCCGCCAGTGTTTCAATGAGCGACTTGTCGACGAATATGGTCGAGATGTTGGCGTTTTTCAAAACAGAAAAAAAATCCGGGCAGCAAAAAGTCGTTCATCAAGCCGATAGTGCCAGTGTTGTTCGTGCAGAGGCCAATAGAATGGCATCATCGCCAGCGGTTCGTCAGCCGAGTAGTTTTAAGCAAACCTCACAAGCCGACGACGAGTGGCAGGATTTTTAGCGGAGTTGCTTGATTGACCAAACCATTAGATAGGGAATAGCCGCCATGACAGCCGATTTAGAATCCAATCAGCACGTTGAGCAATTTCTGACTTTCGAGTTGGAAGGCGAGGCATATGGCATCGAAATTTTGAAAGTCCAAGAAATTAGAGGCTGGGAGCCCATTAGAAAAATTCCCAATACCCCTGATTTTGTAAAAGGTGCGTTAAATTTGCGCGGTTCCATAGTGCCGATTGTCGATCTGCGCGAACGTTTTCAGATGCAAAAAGTGGAATATACCCCGGTGACGGTCGTTATTGTGATGAGTGTCAATACTGCTTCCGGTACTTCGGTGATGGGCATCGTCGCTGATGCCGTATCCGACGTGTTGGATATTAAGTTGTCCGATATAAAAGAAGCGCCGAATTTGGGGTCGAAAATCAATACTCAATATATGCGCGGCATGTTCGTCGGCAAGAAAAATATGGTGATGTTATTGGATGTCGATAAGCTTTTAAATCCGGAAGAGTTTGTCGGTATTGCCGGGCTTGCTGCTATTGCCGGGCTTGCTGCTATTGCCGAGGGTAAATGAGCGCGAGGATTGTAGCGGTCCTTAACCAGAAAGGCGGGGTAGGAAAAACCACCACTTCGGTCAATTTGACCCACGCTCTAGCTAAACTCGGTAAGAAAATTACAGTGATAGACTTTGATCCGCAGAGTCATTTGGCCGTTTCGCTAGGTTCCGTAGATACGCAAACAAGTGGGATTGATAAGGTTTTGTTGGAAGGGGCGAGTCTCGCGGAGCAATCAATTCCGGTTAGAAAGAATCTGAATTTGGTGGTTGCCGGTCCAAGATTGCAGGAAATTGAGCAATTGACGGATGGTGGAGCCAGACGTGGCGATCTGCTTCGCAGAGCTTTGCTTGACGGCAATCGCGATGAAGATTTTATCTTTATCGATTGTCCCCCTTCTTCCGGGGTATTGGTGGCCAATGCCTTGTTTGCCGCCGATGAAATATTGGTGCCGATGACCAGTGATTATTTGGCATTGCAAGGCTTGTCGCATTTGGTGGGAACCATCAGGAAATTTGAAAGTGCTTTGAAAAGGCCCTACAAATTTTCCCTGGTCATGTCCAGGTATATTCCGGCCAGACGCATGTCAAAGGAGGTATTGAGTGTCATACAAAAATACTTCCCTGGGCAAATTTTGGCGACCACCATTCGGGAAACGGCTTTACTTGCAGAGTGCCCTAGTTTTGGTAAAACCATTTTTGAATATCGCCCGGGCTGCCGTTCCGCACGAGATTTTATGGCACTTGCCGAAGACTTTTTAGAAGGGAGGATGATGTAATGGCGGAACAAAATGAAGATAGTTTGATCGGTTACGATCCTCTGGCCTGGATGCATCGATCAGATTTCAATTACGACTCACAAAAAGCCCAAGTTAGTGAAGCGGAAGCGGACAGTTCGACAGAACTTGCGAGCTCGACAGAAACAGCGTCAAACCTTGAGGCAGACTTGGATCAATCGCCGGCCGACGCCTCTGAGCCATACGCCTCTCAAAGTGAGCGAGCGGTTTTGGTATTGGATCCGGTATTGAATATTCAAAATGTCGCGGCTCTCCACCAGCGCTTAACGCAGATGCTCAGCAATTTTGAGGCTATCGATATCGACGCTTCCGGCGTGACGATGATAGATACCGCAACTCTGCAACTGTTATTGATTTTAAAGCAGACTGCAATTGGCTTGCAGAAATCCGTTTCTATCGATTTTCCTTCCGATAAGTTTATTGAAGCCTCGGAGTTGTTGGGGATTGCCGAAATGTTGGAAGTTGATCAGGCTGCATCCGGCTTTTTTTGATGGGGTACTACCCGAATATACAAAATGAAAGAAAAAGCGCGCGAGTTTGAATATACCCAAGCAGATTTTGACGTTCTAAGGAAAATATCCAACCAATATTCCGGAATCTTGGTGCCGGACGATAAATTCGATATGTTTTATTCGAGGTTGTCGAAACGGGTCCGCATGCTGGGCTTCACCAGCTTCAAACAGTATTGTCATTATTTGAAAAACAACCCGGATGCTGAGTTTACTGAATTTATTAATGCTGTCACCACTAACCTCACTTCTTTTTTTCGCGAAAATCACCACTTTGAATATTTAAGCAAGACGGTTGTACCGGGCTTGCTTAAAAAACATGCCGGGACTAAACAGATTAAAGTTTGGTCCGCAGGTTGCTCAACAGGTGAGGAGCCTTATTCTTTGGCGATGACCTTGAAGGAAAGCGTTCCGGCTGATTGGACTATCAATATTCTGGCTACCGATCTTGATACGAATGTTTTGGCCACCGCCGCAGCCGGTATTTACATGGCTGACCGCGTGACAGGAATAGCCGAGCAACGCCTTAAGCGCTGGTTTCAAAAAGGTGTCGGTGGACAAGCGAACAAGGTGCGCGTTAAACCGGAATTGAAAGAATTGATAGAGTTTAAACAATTGAATTTGATGCAGGAGTGGCCCTTGAAAGGGTATTTTGATTTTATTTTTTGCCGAAATGTTTTGATCTATTTTGATCGGGAAACCAAGGCGATGTTAGCGAATCGTTACTGCGGCTTATTGGAAGAGGGTTCATATTTATTCATTGGACATTCAGAATCCTTGCATCAGCTCGATACCGGATTCAGTTTGATAGGTAACACCATCTACAGGAAGTCGATTAAGTGAGTCATGTGCGACATGTGGAAAGACCGCTTATCGCCGGATTCGAAAACGTCAATCGATATTGGGATCAAGAAAATCAAATAGTGGCGGCAAAATTAATGCCCGGTGATTACTACGTCACCAAACAGGATGAAATGATTACGACTGTGCTGGGTTCTTGCGTGGCAGCCTGTATCAGGGATGTGGTGACCGGCGTGGGGGGTATGAATCATTTCATGTTGCCGGAGACCAGTAAAAGTCGCTTGAATGCCAGAGACGAAGCTGTCGTTGGCAATGCTTTTCGCTATGGCAATTACGCGATGGAACATTTGATCAACGCTATTTTGCAAAATGGCGGTAAGCGTAAAAACCTGGAAGTTAAGCTGTTCGGCGGCGGCAAAATCATTGCTACCCTGGGTGATGTGGGGGCCAGAAACATTCAATTCGTTTTGGACTATGTGGACACTGAAGCGTTGAATCTGGTTTCTCATGATTTGGGCGATATTTATCCGCGTAAGGTGAATTTCTTTCCGCATACCGGACGGGTCAGAATGAAAAAAATTAAAGATTTACACAACCAAACTATCTTCCTGCGCGAGAAGCAATATAGTTCCAGTATCAAGGACGCACCGGTTGAAGGTAGCGTAGAGCTATTTTAGGAAACCAGGATGACAAAAATTAAGCTATTGATTGTTGACGACTCGGCATTAATTCGCCAAATGTTGACGCAAATTTTTAATGAGGCAGGCGATATCGAAGTTGTCGGCACGGCCAGTGATCCGATTATTGCCCGGGAAAAAATAAAGGCCTTGAATCCCGACGTATTAACACTGGATGTAGAAATGCCGCGTATGGATGGTCTGACATTTTTACGTAATTTGATGCGTTTACGACCGATGCCGGTGGTCATGATTTCAACGTTGACCGAAAAAGGCGCCGAAGTGACCCTTGATGCGTTAGCGCTCGGTGCGGTTGATTTTGTGGCAAAACCAAAAATCGATGTCTCCCATGGCTTACGAGCCTATGCCGATGAGATTATCGGTAAAATCAGGATGGCCGCTCAAGCAAAAGTCAAAGCTTTGGAAACCAATCGGGTTAATGTCCCAGCTCTTAATTCAGTGAATGAGAATGCAGCCAGTACGATGAAAAAGCATTTCAAAACGACTCATAAAATTGTGGCGTTGGGTTCTTCAACGGGCGGCACCGAAGCGGTCAAGGAACTGGTAAAAAGCCTGCCCAGGACGGCGCCGGCGATTGTCATTACCCAACATTTACCGCTCGCCTTCAGCGCTTCGTTTGCCAAACATGTTAACGAGGCCACTGAGATGACTGCTTGCGTGGCTAGCGATGGGCAGCTGATATTGCCCGGAAATATCTATATAGCGCCAGGTGATCAACATTTAATGGTTGTGAGAGATGGTGCTCGTTATGCGTGCCGCCTTGATGATGGTCCACCTGTCAACAGACATAAGCCTTCCGTGGATGTCCTGTTTCGATCAGTTGCCGAGAATGTGGGTAGCAATGCGGTTGGGGTTATGTTGACGGGCATGGGGGCGGATGGCGCCAGAGCCATGCTTGAGATGCGCGAGGCCGGGGCCGTCAACATAGTGCAGGATGAAGCATCCAGTATCGTTTGGGGCATGCCCGGCGAGGCCTACAAACTGGGAGCCGCGCATCATGTGTTATCCTTGGGGAAAATAGCGGAAAAAATCCTGGCCCTGGTGGATTGAAAATATGTTGCAGTTCCTAAAAGATAACGCGCTTCTGGTTTTATTCACGCTGGTAGTTTTGTTATTGCCGTTGCTTTCGTCCAACGCGCTGGTTTATTGGCTAGTCGCCCCCATCGCAACGATGTTGTGGATGGTCAAAGCATTTCGTGCGCAACGTGCGCAAGTGTCAGCCTCGACAAACAGCAAGGGTCTAAGCGAAGCCGAGTTGGTGCGCGCGATTGATGACTATTTACTGCATTTGAAAGATTGTATCGACCAAGAAGCCTCCTATTTTCGCGCGGAATTGGAACAGCTCAAATCCATGCTTGCCGATGCGGTGACTACGATGTCCAACAGCTTCAATAGCTTGGCTAGTTTGACGTCCGGGCAGTCATCGATAGTATATTCGTTGGTAGCTGATCTGGAAGGAAGTACTGACAAAGGGCGCAGTACTCTAAATTTCACGAGTTTTGCTCAGGAAACCGATGATGTCCTGCAGTTTTTTATCGACCATATTCTGCAAATCAGTAAGCAGAGCATGGAAATGGTCGCGGTCATCAATGATGTTGGGGGCCATATGGCTCATGTCGAGAAACTATTGGGCGATGTGCAGAAGATTGCCGATCAAACCAATTTGTTGGCTCTGAATGCCGCCATAGAAGCAGCCAGGGCGGGAGAAGCCGGTCGAGGCTTTGCAGTGGTTGCGGGAGAAGTGCGGAATCTTTCAAAAAACTCCGATAAGTTCAGCGAGGAAATTAAGCGCGTGGTGAAGGCCTCCAAGGATAATATCCGCGAAGCGCAAACCATGATCGAAATAATGGCCTCCAAAGACATGAATGTGGCGATTAGTTCCAAAGCCAGTATCGACAAGATGATGGATGATATCGCCATCATTAATGCCAATATCTCCAACAATGTCGGCGAAATTTCCCAACTGACCAATCAAATCGAGTTCAATGTGGGTAATGCGGTGAGAGGTCTGCAATTTGAGGATATGGCCCGGCAATTGATTGAATACTTACAATTCAATTTAGAACATTTCGGTTCGCTATCCGACGAGGTCAGTATAGGTTTGGGGGTATTTAAAACCGGTGGCGGCACGGATTGGCGTGACCAATTACGGCAAGGCTCGGATCGCTTGAAAATCATGAAGCAACAGTGGCAAGTCAGAAAATCGCACATTGTGTCGCAATCTTCCATGGAAGAAGGCGATGTGGATCTGTTTTAGGCTAAAGGTAAGAGATGACATGAAAATTTGTGAGGTTAAAGAATATGGGTATTGATGCACGTGTTGATGCGGGAGTGCTGTCGATTAAAATAAGCGGCCGGTTCGATTTCGGCGTGCACAACGAGTTTCGCGAAGCCACCAAGCTGGTTGAAAGTGGTGTGAAGTTGATAGAAGTGGATTTGATCGGTACCGAATACTTAGATAGCTCCGCCCTTGGCATGCTGTTAGTTCTGCGAGATAAGATGGCGGGTGACAAGTCGGCAATACGGATTAAAAATTCGCGTACCGAAGTTAAAAAAATTTTGGAAATCGCTAATTTTGATAAATTATTTACACTGTCCTGAGCAATCCCGCTTTTTTATATAACCTAATGGCGCGATCAAACCGACAACGGTTTGCGTAGACGCCAACAATCCATGAACCAGCAGACTGACTTTTCCAGTTCCGATTTCATTAGAAATTTTTTCCAGCGATTTCTACCCAATTCCCAAGTTGTTTCCCTAGCCATAGTTTTGCTGGGCGGCTTTTTATTGATATACGGCTTGCTGGATTTGCTGATGCCGGTCTTTGTGGCGATTGTGTTGGCGTATCTACTGGAAGGGCTGGTGGTTAAAGCCGAACAGCGTCAACTCGGTCGTTTGATTTCGGTGCATCTCGTATTCTTTGCGTTTATGGCTGTGCTGGGTTTTGTGTTGTTCGTGCTGGTGCCGATAGTGTCCGAGCAAACCGTGCAACTGGTGCAACACATACCGGAGATTGTTTCCAGTACCCAAGCCGAAATCATGCGCTTCCCTGAACGCCATCCGGAACTGATTTCGGAAGTCCGGATTCGCGAAATCATGTTCTCCATTCAGCAAGACTTGCTCAAGTATGGTCAGGATTTGATCTCCGGCTCCGCCCAATCGTTTGTCGGCTTGGTGGCGGTGATCATTTACTTGTTTTTGGTGCCGTTGATGGTGTTTTTCTTTCTGAAAGATAAACAGGTTTTATTGGGCTGGTTTGTACAGTTTCTACCAAGGGATACCAGTCTTAGCCTGCGAGTGTGGCATGAAGTCGATAGGCAAATAGCCAATTACGTTAGAGGCAAATTTCTCGAAGTGTTTATCCTGTGGGCGATCAGTTACATAGTCTTCTGGTTGTTGGGTTTGAATTATGCGATGTTGCTTGCGGTACTGATGGGCTTGTCTGTGGTGATTCCTTATGTCGGCGCGACATTAGTCACTTTTCCGGTATTGGCGGTGGCTTATGTGCAGTGGGGCGTGGGCGGCAGTGATCATTTTATGTATGTGTTTATTGCCTATTCAGTGATTCAGGCGCTGGATGGTGTCATATTGGTGCCGCTGCTGTTCTCCGAAGCCGTGAATTTGCATCCTATTGCAATTATTGTTGCCATCCTGTTTTTTGGCGGCTTGTGGGGTTTTTGGGGGGTATTTTTTGCGATACCCTTGGCCACGCTGGTTAAAGCGGTATTAATGGCGTGGCCAAAGGCTGAGATCAGTCAAGCATCGGCTTGATGGCTTTACAAATTATCGGATGCAAAATCCGCCAGGCGCGAACGCTCGCCACGCCGCAAAGTAATGTGGGCGCTATTCGGCCAAGATTTGAAACGGTCAACCACGTAGGTCAAACCGGAGCTGGTTGCCGTTAGATACGGCGTATCGATTTGTGCCAGATTGCCGATACAGATGATCTTAGTGCCAGGCCCCGCACGGGTAATCAAGGTTTTCATCTGTTTGGGCGTCAGGTTTTGTGCCTCGTCGATAATCAGGTAGCGGTTCAGAAAAGTCCGGCCACGCATAAAGTTCAGCGAACGAATTTTTACCCGGTTCATCATGACGTTTTGCGACGCGCCTTGTTCCCATTCGGTCGTGCCCGAGCGGCTGCCCAGCAACTCCAGGTTATCCATCAACGCCCCCATCCACGGCGCCATTTTTTCCTCTTCCGTACCCGGTAAAAAGCCAATGTCCTCGCCGACCGGCATGGTCTCCCGTGTCATGATAATTTCCAAATAGGCTTTGCTTTCCAGAGTCAAAGACAGGCCGGCTGCCAGTGCCAGCAAGGTTTTACCGGTGCCGGCAGAGCCTATTAACGTCACGAAGTCCACGTTTGGGTCGAGCAGGGCATTCAACGCAAAATTTTGCTCGCGGTTTTTGGCGGAAATCCCCCAGATGCTATTGTGTTTGGTCCGATAATCGCGGGCCAATTGCAACACAGCCGTGTCGCCTTCGCGGCTTTTTACGATGGCTTCGAAGTTATCTTCGCCTTCCATATACAGATATTGGTTGGGATACCATTCGGCCACCAGCGGACCATTCACGCGGTAGTATGTGTGGTCGTTTTCCTGCCACGATTCCATCTTACCGCCGTGTTCCTCCCAGAAGTCGCTGTCCAGCGGCATCGTGCCGGTGTAGAGCAGGTCTATATCTTCGATGGTTTGATCGTTATGGTAATCCTCGGCAGTAATCTGTAGCGCGGCTGCTTTGATGCGCATATTGATGTCTTTGGAGACCAGGATTACATTCACATCCGGGTATTCCTTACCCAAGGCCAACACGATACTGAGGATAGAATTATCGGCAATCTGTCCAGGTAGGTCGGCAGGGAGTAGATGCGACAATTGCCGGGTTTGAAAATACAGACGGCCGTCGAATTCTCGCTCGCCGTTCCGAGCATAATCGATGCGCGACAGCGGTAAGCCGGCGTTGATGGTTTGTTGATCGGCATCGCGGATTAATTCGTCCAAAAACCGGCTAACTTGGCGGACGTTGCGCGATACGTCGGATAAGCCTTTTTTGGCGTGATCCAATTCCTCCAGCACCACCATCGGAATGAAAATATTATGTTCTTGAAAGCGAAAAATGGACGTTGGGTCGTGCATCAGTACGTTGGTGTCCAACACGAACAATTTTTTGCCGGCGGATTGAATATTCATATTATCCTTGTAAAAAGCGTGGAAAAGCGGTTTCAACGCAAACCCGGTGCTGCGCTAAAGGTATTTCTACTCCAAGTGTAGAGTTATCGTCAACCGAGCTATCGCTTGCCCTGTGCCCGATAAGCGTTGCTACCCTATGCAAAAGAGTAGTGCGATTTCACCGTCAATTCCGGGTTTTTTAAAAATACCGGTGCCAATAATCGACTAATCTCCAGTTTCTCTATACTTAAGCCGTCGTCATTGCTTTTGTATAGTCGGTTACAATAGGGCGCATATGTCGCGACAACTTAATTTGTATCGGTATTTTTAGGATAGTTATTTATGACACTTTCACCATCAAGCCAGCCAGACTTGGGTTGGAGCCAGATTAGGGAAACCATCAAGCTGTTGACCGTTTCGGTTGCTCAGGTTGAGGGCAGCATGAAAGCCGGCGACGAGTCGGTCTCAGCCTTGGCCGACTCGTTTACCGGTATGGTTGAAGATATGAAAAATATTCATAAGTTACTGAGTAGTTTTCAGCAGAGCGAGAGCCGCGACCAGGCTCTGGCGCATTGCGAGGCGACCCAGGATAAAATCTATTCGGCGATTGTGGCGTTCCAGTTTTATGATCGCCTGCAGCAATGCTTGCAACACGTGTCCAACAATCTAAAAGGTTTGTCGGTCATCATCGATACGCCGCAGAGGTTATATAATCCTGCCGAATGGTATAAGTTTCAGGAAAGCATTCGCAACCAGTACACTATGGAATCTGAAAAAGTGATGTTTGATGCTATCCATCAGGGCAAAAGCGTCGATGAAGCGCTAGCCTTGTTTCAACAAGCAAATCGGCAAAGCGACGACGATGAAATCGAACTGTTTTAATTTTACTTGGCTACTCAAATCGTAAATGAAAAAAAAATCTCTGTTAATTTTGTGCCCTCTGTTACTGATATTAACGGCGTGTAGTAATCCTGGCTCAGAACCACCGGTGGCCGGCAGCGTACCGGCCAAAAAAGCCCCGGCTAAAAAATCAGCGGCAAACAAAGCTCCCGCAACTACGGCTAAAAAACCGGTGTCTAGTCCCGATACCGCCACCTATCCTATCGAAAGTGTCAGCAATAACTTTAAAGATGAACCGAATCTGCCGGCCTTTCGCGCCGAGCCGTTGATGCCGCCGGCCGATATTCCGCCGCCTGCGCCAGCCAGTCCGGCTCTGACTGCACCCGCTCCGGCGGCGGTGGCTACAGCAACTGCGCCGGCACCAAGGTTTGTTATAGAAGACGCGCGCATCCCCAGCGGCACGCCGCCGGCGGTGGTGGCTTTAATTAGCGAGTCAGACCGCAGCCGTAATAGTGGCGACCTGGATGCTGCAGTGGTCGTGATGGAACGGGCGCTACGCATCGATTCACGCAACCCCACGCTGACTTACAAGCTGGCGCAGCTCAGAATCAAGCAAAATAAACCGCAACTTGCCGAAGAATTGGCCGGCAAGGCCGCTC
Source organism: Methylomonas sp. Kb3 (assembly GCF_002834115.1). Classification (NCBI taxonomy): domain Bacteria; kingdom Pseudomonadati; phylum Pseudomonadota; class Gammaproteobacteria; order Methylococcales; family Methylococcaceae; genus Methylomonas; species Methylomonas sp. Kb3. The sequence continues at coordinate 222,171 of NZ_PIZT01000002.1, forward strand.
TGTTGGCGGGTGGTGATCTGGATCTGAAGCGCAAAAGCTGGTTGTTGATCGCCGAAGCCCGGCAAATGCAGCAAAATGCCCAAGGGGCCAGAGAAGCTAAAGCCAAGGCGGACAGCTTTTTCGGTCGCTAGTGGTTGACAGTTCCAAGACGGCGCTTGCCGGCGCCGCCAGCAAATTGGCCGATGTTTTTGGCGACGGCGGCGCCTTAGCCGAGGTTATCAGCGGTTATTCGCCGCGCGCCGCGCAGATCGAGATGGCCGAAAAAATCGCCTACGCCATCGAGTCCCAGCAAAACCTGATTGCCGAGGCCGGCACCGGCACCGGCAAAACCTTTGCCTATCTGATTCCCGCCATTCTGTCCGGCAAGAAAGTCATCGTTTCCACCGGCACCAAAAATCTGCAAGATCAATTGTTCAACAAGGATTTGCCGGTAATCCGCAAAGCCTTGAGCAAACGGCCGTTTAAAGCCAGTTTGTTAAAAGGCCGCGCTAATTATTTGTGCACGTATCGACTGGAACAGGCCTTGAATTCCGCGTTCGGCTACAGCCAGGAAGATGCGGCGGCCCTGGCGCAGATCAAAGCCTGGTCGAAACGCACCAAGGCAGGCGACGTCTCTGAAGTAGCCGATGTGCACGACGGCGATCCCGTCTGGTTTCACGCGACTTCGACCACCGACAATTGTTTGGGTCAAAATTGCCCCGATTATGCCGACTGTTTTCTCACTAAAGCCCGCAAACAGGCTCAAGAGGCTGAAATCGTCGTCGTCAATCATCATCTGCTGTGCGCCGACTGGTCGATTCGTGAAACCGGTTTCGGTGAATTATTGCCCGATGCCGAAGTGGTCATCATCGACGAAGCCCATCAACTGGCCGATACGGCTTCGAATTTTTTGGGAGTGACGATCAGCGGCAAACAATTGGTCGATCTGGCCGACGATAGTCTGGCCGAGTATTTCACCGATGCCAAGGATATGCCGGATTTGCGCATCGCTTGCGAAGACTTGCAACATGAAGTGAAGGATTTGCGTTTGGCGTTTGGCCTGGAACTGCGCCGCGGCGACTGGCAAGACATCGAAACCAATCCAAAAATTGCCGGCGCGTTGGAATCCTTGCAAAAGCAGCTGGCGCGCTTGACCGATCAATTGGAACGCGCCTCGGTGCGCAGCAAAGGTCTGGAATCCTGTTTCGACCGAGCCGAAGCGCTGGACGCGCAACTGGAAACCCTGATAAACGACAAGGACGGGCAGTGGATCAAATGGTACGAAACCTACAGTAAGTCATTCACCCTCAGCCGCACGCCGTTGGACATCGCCAAGGAATTTCGCAGCTTCATGGCCCGGCATAAAGCCACCTGGATTTTTACCTCGGCCACCCTGAGTGTGGCGAATAACTTCGTGCATTTTTCCAAGAATTTGGGCTTGAGCGGTGCGCTCAGCCAGAGCTGGGAGAGCCCGTTCGATTACCCGAATCAGGCCCTGTTTTACCATCCCAAAGGCCTGCCGCAGCCCAGCGATCCGGACTTTACCGACAAAATTGTCGAGTTCGCCTTGCCGGTGCTGGAAGCCAGCCGGGGCCGGGCGTTTTTCCTGTTTACCAGTCACCGCGCCTTGCAACGCGCCGCGCAATTGCTAGAAGGCAAGCTCGACCACCCCATCCTTGTGCAAGGTACCAAGTCCAAAGGCGTATTGCTGGATCAGTTCAAGGAACTGGGCAACGCAGTATTGTTGGCAACCGCCAGTTTCTGGGAGGGCGTGGACGTGCGCGGCGATGCCTTGTCCTGTGTCATCATCGATAAACTGCCGTTCGCTTCACCCGGCGATCCGGTGCTGAAAGCACGCATGAATGCGATGGAAAAGCAGGGCCGCAACCCGTTTTTCGAACATCAACTCCCCAGCGCCATCATCATGTTGCGCCAGGGTGTGGGCCGCTTGATACGCGACGTTAACGACCGCGGTGTGCTGATGGTCTGCGACCCCAGATTATTGAAGCGCTCCTACGGCCAAATGTTTTTAGATAGCGTGCCGGCGATGAAGCGCAGCCGCGAAATTGAGGATGTGCGGCGGTTTTTTGCGTTGGATGAATCACATTGAACATTGCGTAGGCCGGAATAAGCGTTAGCGTTTCCGGCATCTTGTTGACAGAGGTACAGATTTGAAATTATTGGCAGTAGAAACATCCACCGACGCCTGTTCGGCGGCTTTGTTTATCGATGGCGAGATTAGCGAAAAATTTGCCGTCGCGCCTCGCGAACATACCAAATTGATTTTACCGATGATCGACGAATTGATGGCCGATGCCCAGCTCAAACCGCAACAACTGGACGCTATCGGTTTGAGTCGCGGGCCCGGTTCGTTTACCGGTGTCAGAATTGCCTGCGGCGTGGTGCAGGGCATTGCGTATGGTGCCGATTTGCCGGTGGTGCCGGTTTCGACGTTGGCGGCAATCGCCCAAGATTTTTTTAATCGTCGCGCCGATGCTGAGCTGAGTTTTACGGCGATGGATGCACGGATGGACGAAATTTTTTGGGGTGTGTATCAACGTAACGAATTAGGTTTGGCGGAGTTATACGGCGCGGAAGCCGTGACGCCCGCCGGCGACGTGATATTTCCCGATCACGCTGGCTTTGGCGTCGGTTCCGGTTGGGGCGTTTATGCGGAGCAGTTGGGCCAGCGTTTAGCCGAGCGTGTGCTGGGCGTCGAGGTGGAAGTCTGGCCGCGCGCCGGCTGTATCGCGCAATTGGGCGCTTACGGTTTTGCCAACGGTTTGGCGGTGCCTGTCGAGCAAGCCATGCCGGTTTATCTGCGCGATAAAGTCGCCAAAAAACAATCGGAAAGATAAGCTGGTTTCTGATTTCCAGCGGCCGCTAAAACGGCCGCGCCACATTTTTAAATACCTTCTGGGGTACAATGGCCCTTTACCTAAGCCGATAGTTTTAGCCCATGGCGCAATATTTCGAAATTCACCCGAAGAACCCGCAGCCGCGCTTGATTCAACAAGCAGTCAATATATTGCGCAACGGCGGAGTCATCGCCTATCCCACTGACGCATCCTACGCGCTGGGTTGCCAGATCGGCGATAAGGCAGCCATGGATCAAATTCGCAGCCTCCGCCGGCTGGACGATAATCATAACTTCACACTGTTGTGTACCGACCTGTCACAGGTTTCCACCTTCACCAAAATGGGCAATGAAGCCCACCGCTTGATCAAAAAACTGACGCCCGGTCCGTTTACGTTTTTACTGGATGCCACACGCGAAGTGCCGCGCCGGTTGCAGCACCCCAAAAAGAAAACCATAGGCGTCAGAATCACCGACCATCCGGTAGCTCAAGCCTTGGTCGAGCAGCTTGGCGAACCATTATTGACCTCCACGTTGATGATGCCCGGCGATGAGGAGCCTTTGGCCGATCCTTACGAAATCCGCAAGCGGCTGGAAAAAGAGTTGGCCCTGGTGATAGATGTGGGCGTAATTGAATATCAACCCACTACCGTCATCGCTTGCGGCGACAAGTCGATTGACATTGTTCGACAAGGTATCGGTATTGCGCCGATGTTGGAGTAAAAAGCCATGATGGACGAATTAACCCTGGTACAACGTATCGTTGTTTGGATTTTGCCGGTGATTTTCGCGATCACCGGTCACGAGGTGGCACACGGTTGGGTGGCTAAGCAATTGGGCGATAAAACCGCCGCCGATCAAGGCCGTTTGACGCTGAATCCTCTCAAACATATTGATGTGCTGGGCACGCTGATTATTCCCGGCTTGTTACTGCTGACCTTTACCGGCTTCGTGTTCGGTTGGGCCAAGCCGGTGCCGGTCGATCCGCGCGCGTTTAAAAAGCCGCGTCAAGCCATGGCGATTGTGGCGGTAGCCGGCCCCTTGTCCAATCTATTGATGGCGGCAGCCTGGGCTTTGCTGTCTAGAATCGGCGTGATGTTGGAAATCGAATACATCTCCTTCCCGTTGATTTACAGTGGTGTCGCCGGTATCAGCATCAATTTGGTTTTGGCTTTGATCAATCTTTTGCCGATACCGCCATTGGACGGCAGCCGGATTTTGTCCGGAGTGCTATCGGATTATTGGGCCTGGCAATACAATCGTTTGGAACGGTTTGGTTTTATTTTTTTGCTGATATTACTCGCTACCGACGTGTTGCAATACTTACTGGCTTATCCGATGTACTACGCCCAACAATTATTTTTTAGTTTGGCGGGCATGTAGTTTTGAACGGAGTAGCATTACCGGTTGACGCTGCGCAGCCGCCTTTGGCGCTGGTGCAAGGCCAGCCTTATCAGGATTTACCGGAAGATCTTTATATTCCGCCGGATGCGTTGGAAGTATTTCTGGATGCGTTCGAAGGGCCGCTGGATTTGCTGTTGTATTTGATTCGCCGGCAGAATCTGGATATTCTCGACATCCCCATCGCGCAGATCACCCGGCAATATATCGCCTACATCGACATGATGGAAAACCTGCGATTGGAGCTGGCGGCCGAATATCTGGTGATGGCCGCGCTGCTGGCGGAGATCAAATCGCGGATGCTGTTGCCCAGACAGCCGGAAAGCGAGGAAGAAGAGGAAGACCCCCGAGCGTTTTTGATTCGCAAGTTGCAAGAATACGAAGCGATCAAAAAAGTGGCCGAAGAAATCGACTTACTGCCTCGAAACGAGCGCGACACCTTCGAATTTGGCGTGGACACTTCAACCGTAGACGTTAAGCAAATTTTGCCGGATGTGCAGCTCAAGGAACTGCTGCTGGCTTTCCAGGATATATTGAAGCGCGCCGAGAGGCTTACCCATCATCAAATAACCAAAGAACCCCTATCAGTCCGTGAACGAATGGCAGCCATTTTGGAAAAACTTAACGGAGCAAATCAGCTCCCTTTCGCAGCGTGTTTTGCCCGAAGTGAAGGAAAAAACGGAGTGGTTGTCGCGTTTCTTGCCATCCTTGAACTCTCCAAGGAACGCATCATCGACATCTTCCAGTCCGAACCCTACGCCGGCATCCAGGTCAGAATCCGCCTCGATAGCGGCACCGGCGACTGACTCACTGCTAGCCGAAACCGTCGTTGATGATGTTATTCCCACAGCCAAACCCAGAACGCCCCGCAAGCCGCGCATCAAACCCGAGCCGGTTACGATATTCGTGCCGGTCAAACGGAGGGCCGTTCGGTTTCCGGCTATCTGGACTAGCGAGCCGCGCGTTGCGGTTGTTCAAAGCCAAGAACCAAGTAAACCCGTGGTTTTGCCAATTTCCCGTAGGCACGCGGTGCGCTTGTTGCCGGGTTGGCGGAGTAGTTGGCAAGCACCCGTGCCGGAGGCGGCGGCGGTTAGCGAGTCTAGGCGCGCAACCCGCTTGCCGCGGCGTTGGGCCGAGATTATTCACGCCAGTACCTACCAACCCATCGTGGTCGAACGCCACCGGCTACTGCCTGAAATAACTAAAGAGTGCGACATGAATACCAAGCGCATCGTGGAAGCCATTTTGTTCGCCGCCAATCGGCCAATGACGATCAGGCAGATTCAGGAAACCTTTCCGGAACTGGAGCAACCCGATACCTTGTCAGTACAAATGGCCCTGGATGAAATCGCCCGCGATTACGCCGATAGGCCGATTGGCCTTAGGCAATTAGCCAGCGGTTACCGGTTTCAGGTGCGCGAGGGCCTGTCGCCTTATGTCACCCGCTTATTCGAGGAAAAGCCGGCCCGTTATTCGCGTGCACTGTTAGAAACTTTGGCCATCATCGCCTACCGCCAGCCGGTGACGCGCGGCGAAATCGAAGATATTCGCGGCGTCAGCGTCAGCAGTTCCATCATTCAAACTCTGTTGGAGCGCGAGTGGATTCGCGTCATCGCCCATAAGGAAGTGCCGGGCCGGCCGGCCTTGTTCGGCACCACCAAGCAATTTCTGGATTATTTCAATTTAACCTCATTGAGCGAATTACCGACGCTGGAAGAAATCGTCAATTTCGATTTCGGCAATTCGCCGCAACCGCAACCCGAGCAGGACCACAGTGAAAGACCGCAAACCGCCGAGATCGAACAACCCGTCAGCCCCGCAGGACAAACGGACCCAGAAACCGCAGCCGCGGAAACCGAGTTCGACCCACAAGCCGAAGCCGGCCTCGGCACAGAAAAACTCACCCTCCACTAAAGTCGCGCCCGCCGGCGGCGAACGCATCCAGAAGTTGCTGGCCAGAGCCGGCGTGGGTTCGCGTCGGGAAATCGAGCGCTGGATAGAAGAAGGCAAACTCACCGTCAACGGCAATCCGGTACAACCCGGTTACCACTTAAAACCTGACGACCATCTGCAAATCAATGGCCGGGTCGTGAAATGGGAAAAATACGCCGAGCAACCGACCCGCGTATTGGTCTATCACAAACCGGTCGGCGAACTAGTCACCCGCCGCGATCCGGAAGGCCGGCCGGTAATCTTTACCCAACTGCCGCGCCTGCAGGTCGGCCGCTGGATCGCGGTCGGTCGCCTGGACATCAACACCTCCGGCCTGATTTTAGTCACCAACAACGGCGAACTGGCCAACCGCTTGATGCACCCCTCACGCGAAGTCGAACGCGAATACGCAGTGCGGATCTTGGGCGAGGTCGACGATGCAATGCTGGCGCGCCTGAAACAAGGCGTGGAACTGGAAGACGGCCCCGCGCATTTCGAAGACGTCAGCTTTTATGCCGGCGAAGGTGCCAATAAATGGTTTTATGCCACGGTGAAACAGGGGCGGAATCGTTTGGTACGGCGTTTATGGGAATCGCAGGGGGTTAAAGTCAGCCGCTTGATTCGGGTCCGTTACGGCGATGTCGGTTTGCCGGAACGTGTCAGGGCGCATTCGTTTTATGAGTTGGAGCCTAAGGAATTGGCGGCTTTGATGGAGTTTGTGGGGTTGTAGTCCCGTTGAATTAATCGATGCTGCAATCGGCAAGCCGTGTCCGCTGCGGCGCGATGATCTTAATAGTTCAGTGGGGTTTTGAGGTCGGATGCTCTTCGGTCAGCGTTGCGATTACCCCATTAATGATTTGGTTGATTCGAGTCTTTTCTTGTTCCGGAAGATTTTGTACTGGAGGACACGTCAGGGTCATGGTGAATACGCTTCGTTTTATGCCAATAGTGAAGTGAGAAACCTGGAATAGTTGGTCGCGTTCTTGTTTTATTAAAGGCGGGACTGGAATTATCGCCTTGCCGTCGGCAGAGTAGTTGACCGTCATCCCGTGCTTTTCCGCAGATTGTTTGACCAGATATACTCCAAATTCTTCGGGATATTCAGGACCATCTGAGTGGACTCTCGAAATTTCAAGCCTACAGATGTAATCCTCGCCAAAGGTTGCGTCGATCTGGTCGGCGGGCGTTTTTGAAATACGTACGTAGTGTGGGAGCACCACAGATACCGATTCTTGTTGGAATTTGACCTTTACGGTTGCCGGCTTATCAGGCCTGCCGAACAAGAGTTCGTCGGTATCGCTTAGGAAGTATTTGACGTTTTCGGGACTTGTGTTGACAAGTCCAGCACGCAAACTACGTTGAAAATCCAAAATTTGAGCCGCCGATCTCATAGCGGCCAATGCTCGCCTTTGCACGCTGTTCTCGGTATTGGCTAAGGTTTCGTCATGGTTGTTCTTGATGTTTCTTAGAATTTCTGCCACGAATTGGCAGTAGGCTTGGTATGGTTCGTCGCTAGCCGAATAAATTGCGGCAAAGATACCGGCTTTTTGTTTTCGTTCCGCGTGGCTCGTTGGTAGAAACACCAAATTGTCCAGCGAATTGAGATCCCAAATGAATGGTCCGCCTGGAAAAGTCAGCGACGCGGTACGGATATATCTTAGAAATTCGGCAATATCCTTGGTAGTCGCGACCTCGTGCGGGATTAGGTAATGCAATTTGCCGGACACCCATAAATCCGGATCCCAAGACCAAGCAAGCGGGTTATTTTCTGCTTGGATATTCGGAAGTGCTGCTCTTAATATCTTTTTGAGTTCTTCTAAGTCGGTTGGTGTGAGATTGACCGCTGGATAGTTAGTTGCCGTCTCAATTGTCGTAACTTTTTTCTTAAAAAAATTCTTCAACATTTTTTAGCTGTAAATGGCTTGAGATTATGCTTACACGGCATTGAATTGCGGATGGGAGCGCGGTCGGCGCTTGCAAAACGATTACCAGCAAAGTTGCTGCAAAGGTTGCTCGCAACTCACTATAGTTGGTAGTTTTTGAAAGTCAAAAACAGCGCATCCCTTGCGACGAATATAGTGTCTTGTTTTTCGGTTGATGCGCAAATCCTCACGCAATGGTCGGTTTACATAAACAATGTTTCGCTATCGCGAGGTTTATTTGAATGTCGGTTCCCGCACCGGCGGGCGGGTTACTTTTCTTTGCTTGTCCAAAGAAAAGTAACCAAAAGCCATGTAGGCCGGAATAAGCGTTAGCGTTTCCGGCAAAACGTGCAATTGCCAGAAACGCCTATCGGCTTATTCTGGCCTACAATAGGACAGTGATTTTTGTAGGAAATGTCCGCCTTGGACTAGGCTAGAAATAATCTTACACTGGGTAACTAATTGGATTATGAGCGACTATCGGCGGTTGTATGTCCCTGGCGGCTTGTATTTTTTTACGGTTGTGGCGTATCGTCGCCAACCGATTTTCGCCGATATTCAGCGGGTTGCGTTGCTTCGTCAGGCGTTTCAAGAGGTTAAATGCAAACGACCCTTCGACATAACGGCTGCCGTCATTTTGCCTGATCATTTGCATTGTCTCTGGCTACTGCCTGAGGGCGATTTCGACTATTCAACTCGGTGGCAAATGATTAAAACTGCTTTTTCTCGAAGAGTTTCGGCGAGTGTGAAAAAAGACGGTGCAAAAACCATTTGGCAACCACGTTTTTTCGAGCATTGTATCCGTGACGAATCCGACTTTAATAAGCATTTGGATTACATCCATTACAACCCCGTCAAACATGGTTTGGCCTTGTCTCCCGGTGAATGGCCACACAGTTCGTTTCAACGTTTTGTAGATGCTGGGTTTTATCCCGCCAGTTGGGGTTGTACCCTGGCTGCGGATATAACGGACTTGGGCTGCGAGTAGTCGAGTTGGGTTAAGGGATAAAAACTATTCTTTTAAAATTTGGCGCTTCAATGAAAATCCCGGGATTTAGTCGCCAAATCGCCGATCCAGCTGCTCCAGTCTTCCAGCTTGCCGGCTACCAAATGCAGCACGCCGTCTTCCTGTTGAATCGTGCCGCTCACCGACAGCAGGCGGGCTTTCAGCAAGGGTTTACGCTGGGCCAGGGCAGTGGCGGGCCAGACTACCAGATTGACTTGGCCGGTTTCATCTTCCAGGGTGACAAAAGTCACGCCGGCAGCGGTCATCGGCCGTTGCCGGCAGATCACCAGACCTGCAACCTGAGCGATGCTGCCGTTGCGGCGTTGCCATAAAGAGGCGGCGGTGGTGACGCCCCTGCGGCGCAAGCGCTCGCGCAGCAGACCCAGCGGGTGTTCGCGCAGGCTGAGCCGGGTGCTGGCGTAATCGGCCAATACTTCCTGGCCCGGTTTGGGTGTTTTTAATAGCGGTGTGGCTTCGGCGATGACAGGCACGCCAAATACCGGCGTCGCAGCTTCTACACCACCAGCCGTCCAGAAGGCCCGATGCCGGTTGCCGGCCAGGGTTTTTAACGCATCCGCTGCCGCTAGCTGTTCCAAATCTCGGCTATCCAGTCCGGCGCGCGCGGCAAGGTCAGTGACATTGGCAAATGCTTGCCGGTCGCGGGCCTGGACAATCTTGCGTGCCGCTGTTTCTGATAAACCCTTGACTTGATTAAACCCCAAGCGCAAGGCTGGGGCGGCGTTTGCGGGAAATTCCAACGAACACTCGCTGAGACTGGCCTGTACGTCCACCGGCCGTACCTCCACGCCATGGCGGCGCGCATCCTGCACCAGCTGCGACGGGCCGTAAAAGCCCATCGGTTGGCTGTTCAACAAAGCACAGCAAAACGCCGCCGGATGATGGCGCTTCAACCAAGCCGACACATAAGCCAGCAAGGCAAAGCTGGCGGAATGCGATTCCGGAAAGCCGTAATCGCCAAAGCCCTTGATCTGTTGAAAAATCCGTTGGGCAAACTCGGCGCTGTAGCCGCGCGCCCGCATGCCGTCCAGTAACTTGCGCTCGAACGGCTCCAGGCCGCCCTTGCGTTTCCAGGCAGCCATGGCTCGGCGCAGTTGGTCGGCTTCATCGGCGGTGAAGCCGGCTGCGACCATGGCTAGTTGCATGACTTGTTCCTGAAAAATCGGAATGCCCAGTGTACGTTCCAGCACGGCTTGGACTTCCGGGCTGGGGTACTCCACGGGCTCCAATCCTTTACGTCGGGCTAGGTAAGGATGCACCATTTCGCCCTGAATTGGGCCGGGGCGGACGATGGCGATTTCGATGACCAGATCGTAATAATTGGCCGGCTTCAGGCGCGGCAACATGGTCATCTGCGCTCGCGACTCGACTTGGAACACGCCGATGCTGTCGGCTTGTTGCAGCATTTGGTAAACCGCCGGGTCCTCAGCGGGAATATTGGCTAAAGTCCAGGCGATGTTGGGTGCGCCTGTTTCTTCGGTAGGGGTGATAAAAGTCGAAACAGTCCCTTCTCCCTCCGGGAGAAGATTAGGATGAGGGCGGTGGTTATGGTTTGAATATTCCCTCACCCCAGCCCTATCCCGGCGGGAGAGGGAGTTTCTGCAATTCTCTTCAACAAAGGGATATTGGTGCTGGGGCGGCCGGCAATATTGACCAAGATATTCCAGGGCTTTGCGAATCGCACTGAGCATACCCAGTGCCAGTATATCGACCTTTAATAAGCCCATCGCTTCCAGATCGTCTTTTTCCCATTGAATCACGGTGCGGTCGGCCATTGCGGCATTTTCCACCGGTACCAATCTGGACAATTCGTCGCGGGCGATGACGAAGCCGCCGACGTGTTGGGAAAGATGGCGTGGAAAACCCTTGATCTGCTGAACCAACACGGACAGACGTTGCACGACGGGGCTGTTCGGATCGAAACCGCATGCTGTTAAAGATTCCGGCATCAATTGATAGCCGTCCCAACGATCCACACTATCGGCCAGGCGTTCGACTTGCGCCAAGTTCAAACCCAGGGCCTTGCCGACATCGCGCACCGCGCTGCGACTGCGGTAGGTAATCACCGTGGCGGCCAGCGCGGCGCGATGCCGGCCGTATTTTCGATAGATATATTGAATCACTTGCTCGCGGCGTTCGTGCTCGAAATCGACATCAATGTCCGGCGGTTCGTTGCGCTCGCGAGACAAAAAGCGTTCGAATAATAGATTCATCCGGCTCGGGTCGACTTCGGTAATGCCCAAACAAAAGCACACCGCTGAATTGGCCGCCGAACCACGGCCTTGGCAGAGGATGCCTTGTGCGCGGGCATAACTGACGATGTCGTGTACGGTCAGGAAATACGGCTCGTAAGCCAGGTCGGCGATCAGGGTTAATTCGTGTTCGATTTGTTGGCGAACTTTTGCCGACAGGCCCTGCGGCCAACGTTTGCGGACGCCGATTTCGGTCAAATGCCGCAGCCAGGAGCTTGGGGTATGGCCATCCGGCACCAGTTCTTGCGGATATTCGTAGCGCAACTCGTCCAACGAAAAGTGGCAGCGCTCGGCGATAACCAGGGTTTGTTGCAGCCATTCAGACGGATACAGCTCGGTCAGTCGGGGCAGGGGGCGTAAATGCCGTTCACCGTTGGAAAACAAGGCGTAGCCCAGTTGCGACAAAGGTTGGCCGAGGCGGATCGCGGTGAGTGTGTCCTGCAAAGCCCGGCGCGAGCGGCGATGCATGTGCACGTCGTTGCAGGCGACTATCGGAATATTGAGTTGCCGGGCTACGGCTGTCGCTCGTTGGCAATGTATTTCGTCGCGGCCGGATAGAAATAGGCCGATGCCCAGCCATAAATCGTTTGCAAACAGCTGTTGCAACCAACGGCCGTCATCTGTCTGGAATTGATCGTTGGCTAACCAGATAGCCAGACAGTCTTGCGGAAAGTGTTTGGTTAAATCGGATCGGGTTAGCCGATAGTGGCCTTTTTCGGCTTGGCGGCGGGCCAGGGTGATCAACGCGGACAGGTTGCCGTAGCTGGTTCTGTCGGTTGCCAGCAAGACCAGTTTCAGGCCATCGTCCAAGGCAAATTCGCTGCCGATGATCAGTTTGATATGGTGTTTCTTAGCGGCCAGATGCGCTCTTACCACGCCGGCCATCGAGCATTCGTCGGTTAGTGCCAGCGCCTGATAACCCAGGCGGGCGGCTTCCTCGACCAGTTCTTCCGGATGCGAGGCGCCGCGCAGAAAGCTGAAGTTGGACAGGCAGTGCAATTCCGCAAAGCCTATATCTGGCGCCTTGATCTCATCCGAACAAGCCATGTAAAAACCACTGTTGTTTGGCGTTTAGATCACGATAAACCCACAGCTTTCGACCGCGTTTGTCTTGGGCGATGTAATAGTCGCGGCGGATGGGCTCGTCGTCCCACCAGCCGGACTCGATGCGTTCCGCCGACGATAGCAGGCTAAGGCCGCTTAGCCGCACCGGTTCGGGATTAGCCAGCAGCCAAAAAGGCCTGGGCGCTAAATCGGGATTGGCGGTTAGTTGGTTTGGTGCAACGGTCATGGCGCGTTCCGGGCGATGGTCGGCTTGCGCGCCGGGAAACTTTAAGGCTTGATGCCCCAGCCTGGCTTGCAATTGATCTAGAACTGCAAGCCATTCGGTGTCACTGTCCGGTTTTTCGTGGTCGTCGAACAGGCTGAAGCGTTCCGGCTGAAACGGCGCTATGGCTTCGCTCTGCAAGGTAATGGCCAGCACCGGCGCGGGTAACGGCGAGCGTTCCAGCTTTTCGTGCAACAAGCCGCACCAGTGTTTAGGGTCGCGGTTGCCGGCGCGAAAATCCAATGCCAAGCAAGTGGCAGGGCGGCCGTGATGGTGTAATTCCAGCATGATGCTTAATGCCGTGGCATCGCGGGTCTTCAAAAACGCCGTAAATTCGTCGGCCAGTTGTTCGATGGCCGGGAAGAAATGTTCGATACGTTCCAGTTCGATGGGCATCTCGCGGCTGGCCTGGAAGCGCGGCGGACGATGGAAAGCCTGCAAAATTTGAGTTTGTTGGCCGGCAAGTCTGTCCAGTTGTTGCAACAAGGCTGCACCATAGCGCTTGGCCAGGCCGTCGCGCGGCAGTCGCCACAGGTCGGTGAGTTGGCGAATACCGGTGCGCAGTAGCCGATGCAATATTTTATCCTCCAGCGCTAGCGCGGCGATGGGCTGCGGGCCCAGTGCCGAGCGCAGGGCTTGCCGGTCGATGACGATTGTTTCCTGACCAAGTTTGGTTAGCAATACGCTGGCTGTAGGCGCGGGGCTGATGGCAATCGACGGCCGATGTCCGCTGCTTTGCCATACCGTTTTTAGCTTGTCTCTTAAACTTTCCACGCCGCCGAATAGCGTCAGACAGGAACGAATTTCCAGCAGCAGGCAGTCCGGCTGATCCAGGCTGACCCATGGGCTGAAATCCAGCGCAATTTCGGCGAGTTGTTGTAATGCTAGGCGTTCGGTGAACGGGTCGCGGTTACGAATGCTCAGGCCGGGACACAATGCCAGAGCGGCGGCGGGAGTCATGCCCGGTTCGACGCCGGCTTGCCGGGCCGGCGCCGAGACCGTATGCAGGCGCGTTTGGCCTTTGTACGGCATAGCACTGGCGACGGCCTGATTTAAATCCAGATGCAGTGTAGTCAAAGCCAGGTCAGGAAAATAGGCGCATAGCCAAAGTTGGCTGTTGGCCGGATTGGGCTTTACGAGGGTGCCGATTCGGTCTGGCGGCGTTGGCGATAGCGCCCTGGCGGTGGCAGCCATGGCGGTCTTACAGCGGCAAGGTCAAAGACGCACGTTGCAAACTGCCGCGCGCCTTTAAAATCTGTAATGCCAGGCCGGTTTTCGCGGGTCTGACTTCCAAGCGCAATGCCGTGTAGCCGCTGCCGCTGCGCTGTTTGGGAAATAGCACTGCCAACGCCGAGCCGGCTTCCGCGGCCAGTTGTAAGCGGCGGATTTGATGATCACTGAGCCGGCGTGGCCAGGCCAAGGCCATGCCGCAGCGGCCGCTACGCAGCAGTTTTTCCAGACTCCAGGGAATGTCCGCTTCTTGCCGGCAATCGACTACCAGAACATAGCTTGCATCAATGCCTGCCTGTAGTAAGGCCGGTGCATAGACTTGCTGGGGCGGCGCGATCCAGGCTATCCAGCGCTTGGTTTGAGTTATGTAGGCCATGGCCGGCAGCAACAGGCTTAATTCGCCGATGCCCAAGCAGGGCGATAGAATTTCCAGTACGCCGCCCAGCGGCCAGCCGCCACCGGGCAGCAAGGCATCCAACTCGGCAAAACCGCTGGCAATTGTTCGCCAGTTTTGATTTTTCGAATGCAATCCGCGCCAAATCCCGGTCTGGGTGCGTAACAGCTGATCCAGGGGAGTTGCATTCATAGCCCGCTGCGAATCACGCCGACTACCAGGCCTTCTATTACCAAAGGTTCGCGCTGCAAATCGACTTCAATGATGGAAAAATCCGGATTGGCCGGCTCCAGAAACGCTTTAACGCCCTCCAGGCGTAGCCGCTTTACCGTGGCTTCATCGTGAATCCGCGCAACGACGATCTGGCCGTTGCGCGCTTCCGGCGTGCGTTGCACGGCTAAAAGATCGCCATCCAGAATGCCGGCATCGCGCATGCTCATGCCTTGTACCCGTAACAGATAATCGGCGCGGTTGTCGAACAACTCTGGCCCCAGGCGGCAATAGCGCTCGATATGTTCTTCGGCCAGTATCGGCTGGCCCGCCGCCACCCGGCCGACCAGCGGCAAGCCTTGTTCGGGAGCCGGCGTCGGTTTCAGTAGGCGAATACCGCGCGAGGCGGCCGGTACCAGTTCGATGGCGCCCTTACGCGCCAAAGCCTGCAAGTGGCCGCGAATACTGTTGGTGGAGCGCACACCAAAGGCAGCGGCGATTTCGGCGATAGTCGGCGGAAAGCCATCCAGCAGCAAACTGCGCTCGATGAAGTTCAGGATTTCTTGTTGGCGGTCGGTAAGTGGTTCCATGCTGTTTATATAGTTACTGCTTTTATAGGCAGTATAGTGCTGTTGGTTGGATTGACGCAAGCGGTCAGAACGGAAATAGACTCCCGCTTGCTTGGCAGCGGCGGCAGAGATAGGTTGGATTATGAAGGGATGTTAATTAGCTGAAGATATGCTCAAGCATTGGCCTAACAAGCGCTTACTTGGTACAGACCGGCAGAGCCGGAGAGTGCAGACCAAGGGCGAGTTATGGCAGGTGAAAAGGGATAGGCCGCCGGTCTCTAGCCGTTGGCGGATGGGGCGGTTAATCGGGATAAAGCTTAAGCAAGCTTCAATCCGGTTCCAACACCCGAAACAGCATTTCCTTCACGGTTTGCGGGTCGAAGGGTTTGTCGCAAATCGCCGAGACGCCGGCTTTGTGCACATTACTGAGGCGGGTTTCGTTTTCTTCGCTGGTCACCATCAAGATCGGTACGATGGAATTGCCCAAATCCTGGCGGATGGTTTTGATCAATTGTTGGCCGTCCATGATAGGCATATTGTAATCGGTGACGATCAGGTCGAAAGCGTTTTGGTCGCGAGCGAATACATCGACGCCTTCCTTACCGTCCTGGGCCTGGGTAATCTTGACGATGCCCATATTGTTCAACACGCGGCTGATGTGTTTGCGCGCTAGCGGACTGTCGTCCACCACCAACACCCGCACGTTTTCGATGTCGTAATGTTCCAGGCTGATTTCTTGCGGATCGATAAACTCGATGGTCGCCCGCAAGGCGTTTTTTAAATCGTCGTGCGCAAACGGCTTGGGCAAAATCGCTACCACGCCGGCTTGGCGGATGGTGTCTAGTACCGCAAAGCTGGATTCGCTGGAAATCAGCATGAAGGGGATATGGCTCAGGGCTTCTTCATTGCGCAGATGCTCGACCAGTTCGGTGGCCATCATATCCGGCAGATACAGGCTGCTGATAATTAAATCCGGGCGGTGATTATGCAAGCTTTCCAGCGCCGCCGCCGCGTTGGAAACGCCTTCGATTTTGGCTATGCCTTCGTCACGTAAATGCTGCATGATGACTTTTAATTGTGTGGTCGAAGGTTCAATCAGCAAAATCGATAAGTCGGCAATATCTATGGCGTGCATAAGCGTGTGGCCTGGTTAATGTTGAACGGAATTGCATCCTGCAGGCGCCGGCTGGAAAAAAAATCCCCAAGGGTAGCCGGCGAGATTAAAATTGCGCGTTGGTTTGCCGGTAAACCGGCAACATTTCACGCTTCAGGATAGACCTAAACCACCATGATTCAAGAAACCCTCGTCACTACCATCAATCTGCAGGGCGATACGCACATCGCGCCGATGGGAGTGCATGTTGAACAAGATCACTACATTATCTTGCCGTTTCGGCCCTCGACTACGCTGGATAATCTGCTGGCAACCGAAACCGCCGTCATCAATTATTGCGACGATGTGCGGATTTTTGCCGGCTGTCTGACCGGGCGTAGGGACTGGCCCTTATTGCCCGCCCAACAAGTCGCGGGGTATTATTTAGCCGATACTTTGGCGCATACCGAACTGCAATTGGTGCGAATCGAAGACGACGACACCCGGCCGAAATTGTTTTGCCGGGCCGTGCACACGGTCAACCATAAGCCATTTCAAGGCTTTAATCGGGCGCAATATTCAGTGCTGGAAGCGGCGATTTTGATCAGCCGGCTGGATAGATTGCCTGGGGAGAAAATTCAAGCCGAACTGGATTATTTGCGCATCGGCCTGGATAAAACCGCCGGTGAGCGGGAGCGTCAGGCCTGGGATTGGTTGATGGCGGCGATTGAACAACATCGCCGGGGAGTGCAAGTATGACCGCGATGTTGGCTAGTGTGAATAGTTTGGCGGAAGCGCTGTTGGTCGAAGCCGCCGCCGTCGATATTATCGATTTAAAACAACCCGCTCGCGGCGCCTTGGGTGCTCTGGATGTGGCCGAGGTTGCCGAGATTGTCCGCCGCTTGCAACCGGGCAGCTGTGTTAGTGCCACTATCGGCGATTTACCGATGCAGCCCGAACTGGTCCTGCCGGCCGTGCAAGCCATGGCGGCTACCGGCGTCAATTATGTGAAAATCGGGTTTTTTCCGGGCGGCGACTGGCTGGCGTGCGTCGAGGGTTTACAGGCGATTGCTGCGCGGGGCGTGGCCTTGGTCGCGGTATTGTTTGCCGATACCCGCCCGGATTTTGCGATGATTGATGCTTTAGCCCAGGCCGGTTTTCGCGGGGTGATGCTGGATACCGCCAATAAACAACTCGGTTCATTGACGCGGCTGATGACGCTCGACGAATTGCAGAGTTTTGTCGATAGGGTCGCCGGCCTGGGTTTGCTGAGTGGCTTGGCCGGTTCCTTGCGCGTCGACGATGTAGCGGGTTTAGTGCAGTTAGGTCCGGATTATTTGGGCTTTCGCGGCGCCTTATGCCGGGAACATTCCCGCACTGCGCAACTGGACGTCGGGCAAATCGACATAATTAGGCAACATTGGCGAGCTTTAGCGTACTGAATGAGCCCGCTGATGCATTGACAGTACCCATAGCACCATCGACAAAACATAACAATAACACTAGCCGCCAACAGACTTAAATCTACATAATGTCGGCAGACCGGTAAACAGCAAGGGATCACTGTGGAGCAATATAGCGAACAAAACCAGGCCAGGCCTCTGCTTTGGACGGTGCTACTACTTTTACTTGCGCAGTTGCTTAGCTGGTATTTTCCGCTGGCAGACTACTTACGGCCCTTTGTCAGCCAATCCTTGGGCGTGCATACCTTGATGGAAGGTTTTTCCATCGTGATTTCCGCATTGGTTTTCGCGGTGGGTTGGAGCGTTTATCAAAAGGAGAATTCCGCCGGATTCCTGATGCTGGCCTGCTGCTTCTTGGGGGTGGCGGTCCTCGATTTAATGCATACCCTGTCTTTCAGCGGCATGCCGGCCTTTATCACCGAAAGCGATCCGGAAAAAGCCATCGCTTTTTGGCTAATGGCCCGCGGGTTTGCAGCGATAGGTCTGGTGATGGGATGGTTGCTGCCAAACCGGCCGATAACCCCGGTGTCGCGGGCGTTGATGCTGAGCGTTGTGCTGCTCTATATTGGCCTCAGTTGCTGGCTGGTGTTTTTCCATCAAGATTGGTTGCCGCGCACCTTTGATGCAGTTGATGGTTTAACCTCTTTTAAAAAGACCTGCGAATATGTATTGGCCGGCGTCTATGCTGTCAGCGCCATCGGCTATTTACGCCAAACCCGCCGCCAACATACCTACGATCCGGCCGGTTTGGCGGCGGCTGCTGCGATCATGGCCATGAGCGAGTTGTTCGCGACCTTTTATGCCAGCGTCAGCGATTTGTATATTTTGCTCGGGCATGCCTATAAGTTGGTCGCCTATGGCCTGATTTACCGTTCGGTTTTCCTCAACAGCATCCAACTGCCTTACCAGCGGCTCTATCAAGCGCATCAGGCACTGTCTGTTAGCGAAGCCAAATTTCACGCCATTATCGAAGAGTCGCCGATTGCCTATGCTTTGCATGATAGCCAGGGCAATATCAGTTATTTGAACTCGGCTTTCGTAAAAACCTTCGGTTATACGCTAAGCGATATTCCGACCTTGGCGGAATGGTGGTGGCATGCCCATCCCAACGCTGAATATCGGCAACAGGTCATCGCTAATTGGCATACTTATCAGCGTGTTCCCCAGTCTGCTACCGAGTCCGGCCAAACCGCGGAATTGAAAGTCTGTTGCAAGGATGGCAGGAGCCGGATGGTGTTGGTCGACATCGTCTTATTGGGCGATAGCTTGGCCGGCAATCAATTACTGATTTTGCGCGATATTTCCGAACGGTTGGAAGCGATGCACAAACTGGCCGATTCGGTAAACATGCTGCAAACCGTCATCAACACCATCCCCAGCCGCGTATTCTGGAAAGACCTGAATTACCGGTATCTGGGCGCCAACTTAGCCTTCAGTCAAGATGCCGGGCTAGAGAATCCGGCCGAATTGATCGGTAAATCCGATGAGCAATTGGTTTGGCGGGATTTAGCGCACTTATATCGAGCAGACGATAAGCAGGTCATCGAGAGCAATACGGCAAAATTGAATTACGAAGAAACGCTAATGGGGCCGGCAGGTAAAACCATGCATTTAAGGACCTCAAGAGTGCCTTTACGTAATTTACAGCAACAGATCATCGGCGTGCTGGGCGTGTATGAGGACATCACCGCGCGGAAAAGCGCCGAAGAGGAAATGCAGCTGGCGGCCCTGGTGTATTTGAACAGTAGCGAAGCAATGATGGTTACCGATGCCACGGGCACCATCATCACGGTTAATCCGGCATTTACCACGGTAACCGGTTATTCGGCGGACGAAGTGATAGGCCGGGCCTTTGTCGGTACCACCACAGAGCCGCATGATCAGGCTTTCTATAAAACCGTCTTGCGAGTGATCAATACCCACGGCCAGTGGGCCGGCGAAATCAGCGGCCGCCGCAAGAACGGCGAGGATTGCATTCAGTGGGTCACCATCAACTCCATTCTGAACGAGAACGGCGGCGTGCACAGGCGGGTGGCCTTGATCGCGGATATTACCGAACGCAAAAAATCCGAGGAATTGATTTGGCGGCAAGCCAATTTCGATCCGCTGACCGGTTTGCCGAATCGCAATATGTTTTTAGATCGGCTTAATCAGGAAATCAAAAAGGCTTTTCGGCATGGTCGGCATGTGGCATTGATGTTTCTGGACTTGGACCGCTTCAAGGATGTCAATGACAGCATGGGCCACTTCATGGGAGACATCTTGTTGAAGGAAGCCGCGCGGCGCATCAGCGGCTGCGTGCGCGATTGCGACAGCATTGCCAGACTGGGCGGCGATGAATTTACCGTGATTCTCGGCGAGTTGGATCAAGTGGATGGCGTCAACCGGATCGCCCGGAACATCTTGCAGGCTTTAGCGGAACCGTTTCGTTTGGGCAATGAGACGGCCTATATTTCAGGGAGTATAGGCATTGCCCTGTATCCGGACGATGCGCTGGACACCGATTCCTTATTAAAAAATGCCGATCAGGCAATGTACGCTGCCAAAAATCAGGGCCGCGACCGCTATCAATATTTCACTGCCTTGATGCAGCAGAACGCCCAACTGCGCATGCGGCTGGCCAACGATTTGCACGGCGCGCTGGCCCGTCAGCAGTTTTTACTGCATTACCAACCGATTATCGAGTTTGCCAGCGGCAGCATAGCCAAAGCCGAAGCCCTGCTGCGTTGGCTGCATCCGACGCTGGGCATGGTCAGCCCGGCCGAATTTATTCCGGTTGCCGAAGATACAGGGGTTATCGTCGATATTGGCGATTGGGTTTTTGACACTGCCGCGCACCAGGCTAAGCAGTGGCGGCAAACCTATAATCCGGATTTCCAGATCAGCGTCAACAAATCGCCCGTGCAGTTCCGCCGGCAAGCCATGGAAGCCAACCAATGGCTTGCCTTATTGCAAGAGCTGGATTTGCCGGGCCAGAGCGTGATCGTTGAAATAACCGAGGGCTTGATATTGGATGCCAGCAACAGCACGCGCGAGCAACTGTCGGCGTTTCGCGATGGCGGGATGCAGGTGGCTTTGGACGATTTCGGCACCGGGTATTCGTCTCTGGCCTATTTGAAAAAATTCGACATCGATTACATCAAGATAGACCAGGCGTTTGTCCGGAGTCTGGTGGCCGGCTCCAGCGACATGGCCTTGTGCGAAGCCATCGTGGTAATGGCGCACAAATTGGGCATTAAGGTCGTCGCCGAAGGTATAGAGACCCAGGAACAATACGATCTATTAAACCGAATGGGCTGCGATTACGGACAAGGCTATTTAATTTCCAAACCGGTCCCGGCCGACCAATTCGAACAGTTGCTCGATAAGGCTTTTACCCAAGCACCGTCCGGCGATGGACGGCATTAGCCAGAACACTGGAATGATTACCCAGCCTTTATCTATCGCCGCCCCCGTTCTTGCGGGACACGCATCCGGAAAATTTAAGGGCCTTGGTTGATCGGAATGCTTTAGCCGGGTGGCAGCATCGCCAGCCTGATAAAATGCGCGGCATGAATACAACCTTGATGCAAATGACCGCGCTGATGCTGTGCGGTGCCGGTTGGCGAGTATTAACCCCTAACCGCTTGACGGCGGACCAGACCCGGTTGGTATTAACCAGCGTGGTGTACTATTTTTTTATGCCGGTTATGGTGCTGGAGGTGCTGTGGCGGGCCGATATTGGTTGGCAATCGCTGCAATACTCCGCATTGGGTTTTATCAGCATCTTGTTGTCGATTTTGGCGACTTGGCTGCTTGCTAAGTTGTTTAAATTTAAAAACCCGCAAACCGGGGCGGTGATTTTGGCGGCGGCTTTTCCAAACGTCACCTATCTGGGCTTGCCGGTATTGGAGCAGATTTTCGGCGACTGGACCCGGTCTTTGGTCATTCAGATCGATTTATTTGCCGAAGCGCCGTTGGTCTATACCTTGGGTATCATGCTGGCCCGCCATTACGGCGCTAGCGGCGAACCTAAGCCAAAATCGGTGTTGGCATTTTTCAATGCGCCGCCGTTCTGGGCTGCGTTTGTCGCGGTCGTGTTAAACCTCAATCAGGTGCCGATACCGTTTTGGGTGGCCGGCTTACTGCAAAAATGTTCCGGAGCGGTCGCTCCGTTGATGATTTTTTCGTTAGGTTTGGCGCTTAGCTGGCGGGATATACGCCTGCGCAACGTACCGTTCATCGTCCCCACTGCATTAGTTAAACTAGGCTTGATGCCGCTGATTGCCTTGTGGCTGGCAAACCTGCTCAATTTGACTGGTCAACCCAGGGCGGCGGCCGTGATGGATATAGCCATGCCGAGTATGGTGATGGGCATCGTGTTATGCGACCGCTATAAGCTGGACAGCGGTTTATATGCGATGGCCGTGACGGTGACGACGGCCTTGAGTTTAGTGAGCTTACCGCTCTGGTATCGGGTGTTATGAAACAGATTGCCGAAATATTCTCGCAAGGCGAGGAAATTGTCTGCGGGCAAACCGTGGACAGCAACGCCGCCTGGCTCTCCCAGCAATTGGTTGAGTTGGGCTTTACGCTGAAACGCCACACCGCAGTGGGCGATGACGTGGACGATTTGGTGGCCTTGTTCACGGAAATTGCCGAGCGCGCCGACTGCTGTATTTGCACCGGCGGTTTGGGGCCGACTATCGACGACTTAACCGCCGAAGCAGTCAGTATCGCCAGCGGTCAGCCTTTACGATTCGACGATCAGGCCTTTGCCGACATTCAACAATATTACGCCCGCCGCAATCGCGTGATGCCGGCGGCAAATCGCAAGCAAGCTATGCTGCCGCAGTCGGCAATACGTATCGACAACGCTTACGGCACCGCGCCGGGCTTTGCCTTGCAATTCAAACGCTGCTGGTTCGTGTGTCTGCCGGGTGTGCCGTCGGAAATGAAGAATATGTTTACCTCGCTAGTTCGGCCGCAATTACTGCAGGGTTTTGAGCTACAGCCGGCGTGTTTGGTCAGCTTGCGCAGCCTAGGCATAGGCGAATCGGCCATTCAGCAATGCTTGGTGGATATTGATTTGCCAGCGGGTGTGCAACTGGGGTTTCGTGCCGCGCCCGATGAAGTGCAGACCAAACTATTGTTTCCCAGTAATTTCCCCGAGCACGAAAAGCGTGATTGCGTGGCCACCGTGGCGGACAGAATCGGCGATTACGTGTTTGCCATTGATGGCCTGGACGAAGCGCAGGGCGATCTGCTGGATGTCGTGAGCAAAGCCATGAGCCGGAAATCTTATTCGCTCGCCTTGCTGGAAACCGCCAGCCAAGGCCGGTTAGCTGTCAAATGCTTGGGATGCGACTGGCTAAGGCGCGTAGAAATCAATCTGGATTGGGGACGCAACACCGGCGCAGGCGAAGCGGGGGGCGGCGATTTACTGCCTATCGCCAAAATTTGGGCGGAACAGCTGAAAGCTCGCGAGCAAACCGATTTTGCCTTAGTTCAGCTTTTTGCCGGCAGCGCCGAAGATTACCGGGATAAGGATAAAGCCATAGTCCTTTACAATGCCTTAGCCACACCCAGCGGCGTGGTCTCGACCCAGCTAAGCGCCTATGGCGCCCTTAAAACCAAACAAAACCAGGCGGCTTTATTCGCGCTGGACTTACTCAGACGTTACCTACAAAACAAATGCCTTTAATCCGTTTAACCAATGTTTCCATCGCCTTCGGCACCCACGCGCTGCTCGATAACGCCGCCTTTCAACTCGACGCCGGCGAGCGGGTCGGCCTGCTGGGCCGCAACGGCGAAGGCAAATCCACTTTAATGAAAATTATCGCCGGCGATATTCATGCCGATCATGGCGAAATCTGGAAACAGCCGGAATTGCGTTTAGCCTGGCTGGAGCAATCGCCCAATCTGGACGAAAACGACACAATCTACGAAGCCGTCGCTGGTGGACTTGGCGAATTGGGCCGGGTGATCGCCCGTTACCATGAATTATTGAGCCATATGGATGGCAGCGAGCAATCCCTGCAAGCCCTGGGCGATGTGCAACATAAGCTGGAAGCCGACAATGGCTGGGAGTTTCAAACCCGCGTCGAAGCGGTATTGAGCAAACTGCAATTGCCGGCGGACGTGCTGGTCGGCAGTTTGTCCGGCGGCTGGAAACGTCGAGTCGCACTAGCGCGCGCTTTGGTCATCGAGCCGGAAGTGTTGTTGCTGGACGAGCCGACCAACCATTTGGATTTTGAAAGTATCACCTGGCTGGAAGAGCAAATCCTGGCCTTCCAGGGTGCGGTGATGTTTGTCACCCATGACCGGGCATTTTTACAAAAACTGGCGACGCGGATTATCGATCTGGATCGCGGGCAATTGACTTCCTGGGCCGGTAATTATCAAGACTATTTGACTCGCAAGGCGGCTGCTTTGGAAGACGAAGCCAATCAAAACGCCGAGTTCGACAAGAAGTTGGCCAAGGAAGAAGTCTGGATTCGCCAGGGCGTCAAAGCCAGACGGACACGTAACGAAGGGCGAGTCCGAGCGTTGAAGAAATTGCGCGCCGAGCGTTCCGAACGGCGCAATACTCAAGGCACCGCCAAGCTTAGTTTGAATAAAGGCGAAGCCTCCGGCAAGAAAGTGGTCGAAGCCATCGATGTCAATTTTCAATATCAGGACAAACCCATCATCAAGGATTTTTCGCTGCGCATCGAACGCGGCGACAAGATCGGTTTGATCGGCAACAACGGCGCCGGCAAATCCACTTTGCTGAAGTTGCTGCTCGGCCAATTACAACCGACCACCGGTAGCATCGAGCTGGGCACCAATCTGCAAATCGCGTATTTCGACCAATTGCGCGAACAACTCGACCCGGAAATATCGGTGGCCGACAGCGTGCTGGATGGCGGCGAATTTGTCGATACGCCGGACGGCAAACGCCATGTGATGTCCTATCTGGCCGACTTTCTATTCGCGCCGGCCAGGGCCCGTTCGCCAGTGAAAAGCCTGTCCGGCGGCGAGAAAAATCGGCTGCTGCTGGCACGCTTGTTTACCAAGACCGCCAACCTGATCGTGATGGACGAACCCACCAACGATTTGGATCTGGAAACCTTGGAAATTCTGGAAGAAAAACTGGTGGAGTACCAGGGTACTTTACTGTTGGTCAGCCATGACCGGGAGTTTCTGGATAACGTCGTCACCAGCGTACTGGTGTTTGAAGGCGAGGGCAGGGTGGAAGAATACATCGGCGGGTATGCCGATTGGTTTGCCCTGATGGAGCAGAACAAAAAAGCCGAAGCGGTAAAGATTGCCGAACAAGCGGTGAAAAAAGAAAAGCCCAAAACCGCGCCGGCCAAGAAACTTAGCTTTAAAGAACAACGGGAACTCGAGCAACTGCCGGCGCTGATCGAACAACTGGAAACATTGCAAACCCAGCTGACAGCGGAAATGAACGAAGCCGGTTTTTATAAGCAAAGTCCCGATGCGGTGGCCGCCAAACTGGCGCAATTGCAAACCGCCGAGGCCGATCTAAGTCAGGCCTATCAGCGTTGGGATGAATTGGAAGCCCTGCAGGGTTGAGCAGGTTGCTGCTTAGGGCAACAGTTCAATATTCAGCAGCGCCACCAGCGTATTAGGTTGGCCTTGTAAAAATTTGATAATCTCCATGCGCGCAACGTCTGCGGGAATGTTTCGGCCTTGTATGGCTTGCCACATCTTCTCGAAAGCCAGACGCTGCTGCAGGCCATCCTCGTTTTGGTCGCGCCGACAGCCGAATTCATCCATCAGCGTAGAGCCGCAGCGGCAGTTTCTGAATACTTCCACTAGAATTAAGCCATCGTCCTCAATAGCCGACCGTAACGATGAACGGCCATGGGGCATGTCTTGGGTTTCGATAAAAAACTGCTCGGCCGAGATATACACGTAACCGCAACTGCGACAGGTTTTCGGAAACGTTGAATCCAGCAAGGCTTGTAAACCGTCGAAATCTTGAATATCCATACCAATAACCTGAGTCTTGAAATAACCGACAGCGTAAATGCATTGTGCCATAATGCCAAACGTCGGCAATCAGACTTGACCCTCCTGAGAATGGATCGCGGATGAGTATTTTAACGTGGAACGACCAACTATTGGTTGGTATAGAAAGTGTGGATAATCAGCATCGGCACCTGGTCGCGCTGATTAATCGCCTGGATGAACTAAACGCCTTGGGCGCGGACCTGCAAACCGTGCTGGAAACCGTCAAGCAGTTGGTCGAGTATACCGTCGAGCACTTCCAACACGAAGAGCAACTGATGATGGAGGCAGGCTTCAATCCGCGGATGCAGGACCAGCATTGCCAGCAACATCAAGAATTTATCGATAAAATGCAGCAAGTGCATGTCGAGGCGCAATCCGATGTTTCGGTCATTTCCAAGGATCTGTTGGATTTTTTGGTGGATTGGCTTTGCCACCATATTTTAAAAACCGACAAGTTGATGGCGATCAGCCTTAATCAGGGCATCGACGCCGAGCAAGTCAGTATCGATAAGGATGAACATGTCGATATTTTGCACAGCAATTTGTATTCGGCTTTGCGGGAAAGCGAAGAGCGTTTCAAGGAACTTGCCGACCATCTCCCGGCCCTGATTTGGATCACCAACGCCAAAAACCTGCCGATTTTCTGCAATCGTTTCTGGTTTAAAACCTTTCGCATCGAACGCGGTTTCGTCGACCGCCGGCAATGGCTGAACACGATACACCCGGACGATAGGGACAAGGTGGTGCAGACCTATCAGCAAGCCGCGCAGGAATTAACCAAGTTCAAGATTCAGTACCGGCTGTGTACGGAGGATGCCAAGGAAGTCTGGATTCTGGAAACCGCCGTGCCCAGGATGCGCAAGAACGGTAAATTTGCCGGCTTGATGGGCTGTGGGATGGACATCAGCACGCAAAAGCAGGCGGAAACCGCTTTGCTGAAACTGAACCAACAACTGGAAGAACGGGTTCGCGAGCGCACCCAAGCGCTGACAGAAGCGAATCAGACGCTGCAGATGGAAAAAAACCAGCAAACCCTGCTCAATCAGAAACTCCAGGAAACTCAGGCCCATCTGGTGCAATCGGAAAAAATGGCCTCGATCGGCCAATTGGCGGCCGGGGTGGCGCACGAGATCAATAATCCGCTCGGTTATATTTATTCCAACCTCAACAGCCTGAAACAATACATACAAGAACTCATCAAGGCCGCCGAATTGGCTGAGCGTCTGGCCGGGCAACTGGCGGATAACCACCCGGACGTGCAAGCTTTTAAACAGTTTAAAAATACGGTCGATCTGGATTTTCTGAAAGATGACGCCGCCGACCTGGTGGAAGAGTCGCTGGAAGGTGCGACTCGCGCGAAGAAAATCGTCCAGGATTTACGCGATTTTTCCCGGATCGATAAGCAGGGCCGGGAGATGTTCGATTTGGAAGCCGGGATTGATGCCACCTTGAATATCGTCAACAACGAACTGAAATACAAGGCCGAAGTGGTGAAGGAATACGGCGGTATCAAACCTTTCGAATGCGTTGGCGCGCAGTTGAATCAGGTATTCATGAATCTATTGGTCAACGCCGCGCAAGCCATTGAAGATTTCGGCAAAATCACGGTGCGTACCGGCTATCAGGATGCCGATTGGGTTTGGGTGGACGTGGAGGATAACGGCCAAGGTATGAGCGAGGCAACCCGAATGCGGATATTCGATCCGTTTTTTACCACCAAGCCGGTCGGTAAAGGTACCGGCCTGGGCTTGTCGCTATCGTACAAAATCATCCAGGACCATCATGGTCGTATCGAGATAGATTCGGAAATAGGCCGAGGAACTCGGTTCCGGATTTATTTGCCGACCCGTACCCCTGCCAGTTAACGATTATCGCAGCCGCGCCATGACCGAGCTATCCCCAGACCCCCAAACCGTTGCCAATTTATTATTCGTCGATGACGAACCCAATGTCTTAAAGGCCCTGCGACGCCTGTTTCGCGGTGCGGAATATCAAGTCTATATGGCGGAGAGCGGCGCCGACGGCCTGGAGATTTTGGCGCAACAGCCTATCGATCTGATTATCTCCGACATGCGCATGCCGCAGATGGATGGGGCCGAGTTTCTCACCCGGGCGGCTGAACGTTGGCCGAATATCGTGCGAATTTTACTGACCGGCTATGCCGACATTGAATCGACCATCGCCGCCGTCAACAAAGGCAAGATCTACAGCTATTGCAGCAAGCCTTGGGAAGACAACGAACTGAAAATTCTGGTGAACAACGCGCTGGAACAAAAGCGCCTGCGCGACGAGCGTCGGCAGCTGTTCGATATTATCAACCGGCAAAATCAGGAGCTGAAAGAGCTGAACGCCGGTTTGGAAGACAAAGTCGAAAAACGTACCGAGCAGTTGAGAAAGTCCTTGCAGATGATCGATCAAGCCCACGATGCCTTGAAAAAACAGTATGCCGATTCGGTTAAGGTGTTCGCCAAAACCATTGAAATGCGGCCGGGTATCAAAAGCGGACATGCCAAATATGTGGCGGAAAATGCCAGGGAAGTCGGACGGCGGCTGGGTATGGATGCCGCCGAGCTGAAGGATTTGGTTTATGCCGGCCTGTTGCTGCAAATCGGCAAAATGAGTTTGCCGGACAGTTTGCTGACCCAGGCTTTGTTAAGCATGAACAGCCAGCAACGCAAACGCTACTTAAACCACGCTTTGGAAGGGCAAACGCTATTAAAAGGCCTGGAACCCTTGCATAACGCCGCCGAACTCATCGCCGCACAATATGAACATTTCGACGGTTCCGGCCAACCTTTGGGTTGGGCGGGCGCGGAGATACCCTTGGGTACCAGGATATTGACTCTGGTGCGCGACTATATCAATTATCTGGACGGCTCGATCACCGGCACCGCGATGACAACCGAGCAAGTGAAAGAGCGGCTGCTGAGCAAAAAAGCCAAGGACTACGACCCACGGGTGGTTGATACCTTTCTGGCGCTGCTCGCCGAATCGGAAACCGTCGACGAACGGCCGATTATCGAAATTTCTTGGACCCAGTTGCAAGCAGGCATGGAAGCCGCCGAGATTATTTGTAACGACGTGTTGTATTTAAAGAATCAGATTCTCAACGAAAAAAACGTCGAAGACATTCTTGAACTCAGGAAGCAAAAGAAAAATCTGATTTTGCGGGTGAGAATGGGCAGTGAGCGACAACGCGGTTGAATAAGCCGGAACGGTGGAAACCCTTTTAGACAGGCAGGTAACTATGAGCAAAAAACACCCACCAAAGTCCGACAAACAGGTCTATAAAGATACCTTGCAGCAATTGCAGGTGGAACTGGTCAAATTGCAGAATCACATCATCAAGCATGGCGACAAAATCCTGATCATCCTGGAAGGCCGCGATGCCGGCGGTAAAGACGGCACCATCAAGCGCATCATTCAACATCTTAGTCCTCGGGAAATCCGGGTGGTGGCACTGGGTAAACCGTCCGACCGCGATCTCAGCACCTGGTATTTTCAACGCTACACCCACCATTTGCCGGCCGCCCAGGAAATGGTGTTATTCAATCGCAGTTGGTACAACCGGGCCGGCGTGGAGCGGGTGATGGGATTTTGCAACGATGACGAATACCACGAGTTCATCGAGATCGTCTCGCATTACGAACAGTTGCTGGTGCGCTCCGGCATCAAACTGCTGAAATACTATCTGGACATCAGCAAAGCCGAACAAAAAGAACGCTTAAAACAACGCCAAAAAGATCCGCTGAAACAATGGAAAATCAGCCCCATCGACAAGGAAGCCCAAAAACACTGGCAGCAATACAGCGAAGCCCGCAATATCATGTTTGCCAGAACCCACCATTTATCCGCGCCCTGGACTGTCGTTAGATCCGACGATAAACAAGCCGCACGGATCAATATCATCAAGGATTTATTGTTTCGTTTGGACTACAAAGGCAAGGACGAATCGCTGGTCTTGCCGGACGCGAACATCGTGTTTAATTACGAGGAAAGTTATTTGCATAATGGGATGATTGCGCCGTGATGCGCTTGATGGTCGGGATTTGGGTGAGGTAATGAAAAGCAGGGTGGGTACGGTTTTTGTGCCCACGTGGAATTAAAACAATCGCGTGATAATGGTGGGCAGAAAAGCGTTGCCCACCCTTGTATGATGAATTTTAACAACCGATAGCCCAGAAAAACCGATTAAGCTGTGATTGTTCATTGGGAGGCCGTCCCACCCTGAGGACTGGTGGTTTACCAGAGCCTGTCGTGTAGATTGGCCCCCGCCCTATTCACCCATACCGTGGAGTATCCGAGGCTTAGAGCCTGCATACACAAGGAAGGTAGGTGCATGTGCAGGGTCGGGAACCGGTGAATAGTGTACTTCCCTTTAACTGTATTCAAAAACGATTATGACGAACCACCCGCTCAACACCACCGCTGAATCTATCCCTCGCCTGTTTGCCGGCGTGGATGTGGGCGCCGATGAATTGGTGCTGGTGATCCGCAAGAACGGCAAGCCGTTCGATCCGCAAAAATATGCTAATACTCGTAGCGACCGTGCGCGTCTGGTGAATAAGTTGATCAAATTACCCGGCATCAAGGTCTGTCTGGAAGCCACCGGTATTTACCATTTCGATCTTGCTATTGCGCTACACGACGTCGGTGTACCTGTGATGGTGGTCAATCCCAAGGCTTCGCATCACTTCGCTAAGGTATTGATGAAAAACAGTAAAACCGACGCCGTCGATGCCAACACCTTGGCCGAATATGTCGAGCGCATGGATTTCGTCGCCTGGACTCGTCCTTCGAATCAAGCGCTGGCTTTGCGCGGCTATGCTCGCCGTATCGACGCGCTAACCGGTCAGAAGGCCGCCGCGAAAAATCATCTACATGCGCTGAGTGCGACCGAGGAAACGCCGAAGGCCCTACTACGCGATGCCAAATTGGCGATTAGTCAGCTGGAAAAACGCATCGATACGTTGGCTGGCGAGGCGCTGGCGTTGATCGACCAGCATCC